>SOIA01000338.1 GCA_004378665.1 Candidatus Aminicenantota bacterium | reverse complement strand
GTAATCCCTATTCATAATCTTCCTCGATCCATAGAACAGATCCTGGACGAAGGAGAATGCGAACCTGTGAGGGATTAACTCAGGATATTGTGATTTTTGAGGAAAAAGGGGACAGACTATTTTGCTACCTCAAAGCAACCTGTCCCCTTTTCTTCTTTTCTTCGAAGAAAAAACCAGATGCGGCTACTCCATCTTGAAGAAAGAATCTTCGAGTCCTGTGTTGAACTTCACCTCTGTGAAGGTCATGGCCACAGCCTCCTCGCCATCATAAAAAACATTAATGGAAAAGGAGAACATCTGGCCCTCCACTTTTCTCCAGTCAGACAGAAAGGTTTCCGCTTCTGCCTCGACGCCCATCTGATTAACAATTGATACGGTTTTGTAAGGAAGATAGCTCTTGGAATCGATATACATGGTGAGAGTAAACCCATCCGGAAAACTCTGCACCAGAACATAATAGTCTTTACCCTCGATGTTTTCCGATTCTTTTAGCGTGTAGGTGACACCGTGTTTATCCGGGTTGAGAAGGATATCATTCCCGTAGGCCTGTCTTATGATATTCTCTGCCTGGTCCGCAGGCATTTCTTCGACAGCTCCGGTTTGAGGATTGGTGCCCCAGGCGATCTCGCCATCATAGGCTTGAGTGATCACCATGCCCATTATCTCCATATCCATGCGTATCATGTTCGGCTCTTTCTGGTACATGGTCATCGACCCGCTCATGCCCGCCATGGCGATCTCCAGGGTTCCTATCAATGTGGTGTCCTTGATGCTGGAGAGGAGTTTTCTTCCGCCTGACGCTTCGATCATCTTTTCCAGGATGTCTGAGGCTTTCTGGCCAAACCCTGGCGAAACAACCAGGCCGAAAAGAAAAACACCTAAGAGACAGAGTGAAAAGATTTTTTTCATAGATTCCTCCCATTCGTGTTGAATTTCATGTCTTTATCACCATGAATTTTTATTGAAATCCTCTTATCTTCTGATAAAAGTCTTTATTTACCGGATTTGCAGAGAATACCAATTAGCGAGAAAAGAGTCAATCGGAATTTCGGGATGTCCTGAAATTTTAAAATCTTGGGGTCAGGCTTTGATAACTTTGATAACTTAGAATTCTAGGCGGTGCCCTTTTATTTTATGTAATTTGCTGATTCAAAAGCTGTTCAATTAAAAATTTGACTTCTGAATTTTCAATTAATATGAAAACTTTAAATCCTAAGAATTAAATGAAAACTAAAAAAACTCGGAATCCAAATATTAGACCCAACAAAAACAGATAGTTATCAAAGTTATCAAAGCCTGACCCCAATTTTTTCAATTTTTATTTCTCGAATACGATTTTTCCGTCGACGATGGTGAAAGAGACCTCTACATCCAGCAGTTCTTGTTCCGGAATCTTGATCAGGTTCCTGTCAAAAACAGTGATATCCGCAAGCTTCCCGGTCTCCAGAGATCCCCGGATATCATCCTCGAAAGCGGCAAAAGCGTTGTTAAGGGTGAATGCCTTTATGGCTTCTTCCACGGATATACGCTGTTCTGGAAACCAGCCTCCCTCCGGAGTCTCCTTCAAAGTCTTCCGGGCCACAGCCGCGTATATCAGGTATTTGGGATGCATGTGATAAAGCGCCGCGCTCGTTCCGGGCCAGTCCGAGCCGAAGCTCAGCATGGCTCCGTTATCCAGGAGTGACTTGAAAGCATAGGCTCCTT
>SOIA01000343.1 GCA_004378665.1 Candidatus Aminicenantota bacterium | reverse complement strand
GCTTGCGAAAAAAAATTGCTCAAGATATACTTTTGGGTTAACATGGTTGGTTTGAAGTAGAGTCGAAAAGATGAAAAAAATCACCCTTTTCCTTCTGCTGATTTCCCTGTCTTTTTTCTTTTGCGGCAAAAAAAAATATGAAGACCTGTACACGATCGGCATTTTTCAGTTCAACGATGCACCTCACCTGAATGAGGTCCGAAAGGGAGTTGTCCGAGCTCTGTGGGATAATGGTTTTCAGGACGGCGTGAATATTCAGCTTGAGACCAGGAATGGAAACGGCAGTACTCCCGAAGTCCAGAGGATTGCCCAGGAATTTGTGGAGATGAACGTGGATATGATCGTTGCGATTTCCACTCCCTGCCTCCAGGCTGCTCTGATAGCCACGCATGAGATTCCGATCATATTTTCCTCTGTTGCCAATCCCTATCTGGCCGGTGCCGGAAAGTCTGCCCAGAACCATATGAGAACAGTCACAGGAGTGGCCTCAAAAGGACCTATACGACAGAGTTTTGCCTTCATCATGGAAGCTTTACCCGGAGCGAAAAGAATCGGAACCCTGTGGACACCTTCGGAGATCAACTCTGAATATTACTTGGAGCTGGCCAGAAGAGAAGGCAAAAAATTCGGGCTGGAAATCGTGGATGTCCCGATCGCGAACAAGAGCCAGGTTCTACATTCTGCTCAGGTTCTGATCAATAAAAAAATAGATGCCATATACCAAATTTCAGACAATACGATCAACGAATCCTTCCAGGACGTGGGGAACGTGGCAAGAGAAAATGCTGTTCCTCTTTTCGGCGGTTTTCTCTTCTCCACACAGCTTGGCGCCTGTGCGGCCTTGGGCTGGGATTTTTTTGAGATGGGTTACAAAACAGGAGAAATTGCCATCCGGGTCAAAAGCGGCGAGAATCCTGTTGATATTCCTATTCAATCCATGAGCAAGGTGAGGATACACCTGAATTTGCCTGTCGCAGAAAAGCAGGGAATCAGGTTTTCCGATGAGTACTTGAAAAAAGCGGACGAAATCATCAGGTCTGAAAACAATTCACGATTTCTCTCTGATTCTTGATGAAAAAATTTTTTAAGATTTCCATAATTTCTGTCCTCTCTCTCCTGTTAGGATTTCTGGTTTTTCTCTTAATCCACGTCCTTCGGTCAACTCCACAAATGAAAGGAGAAATCCTGTTAGACGGATTGAGAGAAGAAGTGAGAATAGTCATTGACGCGTGGGGAGTGCCGCACATCTTTGCGCAAAACGAAAAAGACCTCTTTTTCGCCTGCGGCTTCATGCATGCGCATGAGAGAATGTGGCAAATGGAGATCACTCGAAGAGCTGGTTTTGGAAGACTTTCGGAGGTTTTCGGTAAAGTCGCCTTAGACAGAGACAAATTCATGAGAGGCCTGAGTCTTGCCGAGGGTGCTCGAAGGGATTATGATAAACTCTCACCCAAGATGAAAGAACTGATAGTCTCCTACAGCGAGGGGATCAATTCCTGGATGGATACACGGAAGATGAACTGGCCGCTCGAATTCTTAATTTTGCGCTACAGACCTCAACCCTGGACTCCCTTGGATTCTCTTGTCGTCAAAGAGATCATGGCGCTGATGCTCTGCACGGATTACCGGAGCGAGGTGGTGAGAGGGAATCTGGTGAAAAGGCTGGGCGCAGAGAAGGCTCTCCAGATTCTGGAAGAAGGAATTCCTTTTCCCTCTCCCGGAATCGAGGAGGCGAGGCTCTCGAATGGAGTGCCGCACATCCCTTTCCAGGGCAGTAACAATTGGGTGGTGTCCGGAAGAAGGACTGAATCCGGCAAGCCTCTTCTGGCCAACGACCCTCATTTGGAGATTAGCCTCCCTTCGATCTGGTATGAGATTCATCTGAGCAGCCCGGATGTGAATGTCACGGGTGTTTCACTCCCCGGTGTTCCGTTCGTTATCATCGGTCATAATGAATCTATAGCTTGGGGAACGACAAATTCCGGGGTTGATGTTCAGGACCTGTATGTGGAAAAACTCAACGATACCGGAGACATGTATCTGGATAAGGGAGAATGGAAGCCTCTGTTTAAAAAGAGGGAGAACATCAAGGTCAGAGGAAAACGCCTACCTGAAGAAATAGAGATCAGCTGGACAGAACGCGGGCCCATAATCTCTCCTTTTGTTATCGAAAGTCAGAGTCCTCTTTCTCTGGGATGGACCATCTACGACGGCGGTGAAAGCATGAAGGCATTCTACCTTCTGAACAGAGCGCAGAACTGGCAGGAATTCAAATCTGCCTTAGGACTGTTCGATGTCCCCTCCCAGAATTTTGTTTATGCGGATAAGGACGGGAATATTGGTTATTACTTGAGCGGTAAGATTCCCATCAGACCAGCGGCAGCTGCTCTTTTCCCGTTTCCTGGCTGGAGAGAAGAGGGGCAGTGGAAGGGATATCTTGATGAAGAACAGAAGCCTCATCTTTTCAATCCGGAGGAGGGGATGGTTGTCACCGCAAACAACAAGATCACTCCTGAAGGTTTTCCCCACTATGTGGGCTTCGACTGGTTTTATCCATTCCGTGCAGAAAGGATAAGGGAGCTGCTCTTCCAGAAGGAAAAGCACAGCATCGAGTCTTTTAAGATAATACAAAATGATGTATACACCAAGAATGGAGAATTCGTGCTTCCTGTCCTCGATGGGATAGAAGGAGATGATGGGAAGATGGCAGAAGCCCTGTCCGGAATCAGAGATTGGGATCTGATGATGTCCTCCGGCAAAGAGCCCGCGCTGTTCGAATTTTTCATGGATTTTTTTAACCTGGAAGTCTTTAAGGATGAACTTGGAGAGGATTTTGATGATTTTGACTCGTCATTCAGACGAAAAAATGCTGGGCTTTTGAGGATTCTGTCCGATCCTCTTTCTTCGTGGTTTGACAATGTCGATACGGCTTCGGTTGAAACCAGAGAAGAGATAGTGGAAGTCAGTTTAGAGAAAGCTTATGAATGGCTGGAAGAAAACTACGGGTCTTTCGAGAGCTGGGATTGGATGAAAATTCATTCCATCCGCTTCCGGCATGCTTTAGGGGAAGTTCCTCTTTTTAGGTTTTTCAATCGAGGTCCTTTTCCAGTTGACGGCCATGCGTTCACTGTGAGAGCATCCTTTGGAAGAGGCCATGAAACAACGAGCGGAGCGTCTTACCGCCAGATCATAGATCTGGCTGACCTGAATAACTCTGTCTGTGTCATCACGTCAGGCCAAAGTGGTTGCTTTTTGAGCCGGTTTTATGATAATCAGATTCCTCTTTGGCTGGAAGGCAGGTATCATCCAATGCTCTTCAGTCCTGATTCGATCGAGAGGGATTCAATCGGGACATTGAGGCTTAAGCCTTTGGCGAGAAGATGAAATGCTGACTGATTGGAATAGAATTACAAATGCATGGGTTTGGAAATAGAGGCGTAAAATGAAAGTACATGAATATTTAAAGGAAAGCCACATTCTACTCGATTTAGAGCCGGGAGATAAAAAGCACATTCTCGAGAAGTTTGTTTCGGTTCTCAAAAAGAGAGGTTTGATATCAAGGGAAAAAGTCATCCTTGGCGAGCTTTTGAAAAGAGAGAGGCTTGGAAGTACCGGCTTGGAAAAAGGACTAGCGGTCCCTCATGCGTTGATCAAGAAGATCAAAGAACCGATCGTGGCTCTTGCCTTGATCAAAGACGGAATCGATTTTAAAGCGGTGGATCAAATGCCGACTTACATCATTCTCCTTCTTCTGGGAGAGAAAGACAATCCCGGGTTTCAGCTCAAACTGCTGGCTCATATCTGCCGTATGGTTAAAGAGACCGACTTTATTGAAAAAGTCAAGAAAGCGGAGACTTCCCAGGATGTCTGGTCCATATTGAAAGATGAAGAAGAAAAGATTTAATGAAGCTGTTGATTTTAATCCTGAATAAAGTCGAAAAGCTTGAAGAGGTTCTGGAGGATTTTCTGGAGATGGGAATCACCGGAGCAGCAGTTATCAAAGCCTGACCCCATTTTCTTCATCCTGACTCCATGTTCTTATTTTCTTAGATGAGGTGCTGTCCACGGCCAACCTGTGAAGCGCCTTTTATAGCCTTATGAGTAATCTCCGTGGCAAGATGACATGCTTTTTCCAGAGAGTTTCCTTTGACCAGATAGGCCAGAAGACTTGATGAAAGAAAACATCCTGTGCCGTGGATTTTTTTATTGAGTCTTTCTTTCCTGAAAAAATAGAACTTCTTCCCGTCATACAGAAGGTTGACGCTCTGATCTGAGAAAACACCTCCTGTTATGAAACAGGGAATCGAACTGATGGAATAGATATGTTCAGCGGCTGCTTTCATGTCTTCTTGACTCTGGACCTTCCTCCCAACCATCAAGCCTGCCTCTTCCTGGTTTGGCGTCAGGAGAGAGGCGTTTCCTCTAATCTGTGAGATGTAATCCGGAATGGCCTCCTGTTCCAGGAGCCAGGTGCCCGAGCTGGATTTAAAGACAGGGTCCACCACTCTCTGAACATCCGGATTGTCAGTCAATATAGTCTTGATGACCGGAATATTTTTACCCCAGCCGAGCATGCCGATTTTGATGCCTGAAATGGGGACATCTTCTTGGAGCGCTTTGTACTGCTCCATCAGGAACTCCGGAGTAAGGTTGTGGACTTTTTTCACAGATTGTGAGTTCTGAACAGTCAGGGAAGTCAACACCGACATTCCCCGGAAATCCAGGAGTTCAAAAACCTTTAGGTCGAGAGAGGCTCCTGCTCCGGAAGTGGGATCGAATCCTGCAACGGAAAGGAGGATTTTTCTCATTGATTTTTTTTAAATCCCAAGTCTATTGAAATTTCTATCAGACTCAATTTTTATTGTCAATAAAGCCTGATCCCATTCGGGGCTTACTCTTTGGTGGAGTCTGTGGTAATATAGAGGCAATACCAGATGAAAGCAAGGGCACATATTTTCGTTTCAGGATGGATTCAGGGAGTTTTTTTCCGCGACCAGACTCAAAAATGGGCGAATTCTCTCTCTATAACAGGCTGGGTGCGAAATCTCAAAGATGGACGAGTAGAGGTTATGGCCGAAGGGGACAAGGAAAAAGTTGAAGATCTTATCAGCCAACTGAAGCAAGGACCGTCTCTGGCTCGAGTGGAAAATGTTGAAGTCGACTGGGAAGACTATAAAGGGGAATTCAAAGATTTCAGCATCACTCACGCTGACATTTGGTAAGCAAGGAAACTCCTGTGTCATCCTTCGTTTTCAAAGCCTGAGCGCTGCCTCAGGATATCTTGAGCGTTCAAATCTGTTTTCCAGACTAAAAAAAAGGGGTCAGGGCTTTACCCCAATATTGAGGAGGGAAAATTAATTCGCATTCAGTGAGGCTTTTTTTGTTCTAAAAACTTCTGTCGGCACTCATTCGAACAAAAGTAATATTCTTTTCCTGCATAGTTTGTCTTGAGTGCATCCTCTTTCGGAAGGTAAGTATTGCACATCTCATCTTTGACCATTATGCCAGAAGGGCGCTTTGATACCCGGGGGTTCTGGCGTCCTTTGCTCAGCACCTTGAAGAATCGGTAGAGCCAATAGATGAGATAAGCGAGGAAGGCATAGAGAATAAT
>SOIA01000042.1 GCA_004378665.1 Candidatus Aminicenantota bacterium | reverse complement strand
AAAATTTTTTTGCTCTTTTTTTCTCTCTTGTGTATATTAGTGCGAAAAGCAAGAATAATTAGGGCCGTTTAATGTCTAAAAACTTTGCTGTTCTCGTATTTATCCTGTTTTACACTGTGGTGAGCTCTGTAGCTTTATCTCAGGAGAAAACTCCTCCACCAGAACAAAAAAAGGATAAATTGGTGCTTCAGCGAGCAAACGGCCCTGTCACCCTCGACGGACTCAGCAATGAAGATGCCTGGAAGGGAATCAATCCACTGCCTCTGGTGATGCAGATACCGAACCCAGGAAATCCTCCTTCCGAAAAGACAGTCGCCTTGATTGCCTTCGACGATGATTATCTCTATCTGGCTGGACGACTCTATGATAAGGACCCTTCAAAAATCCTGGCAACCTCCAAGCAGCGGGATTATCTCCAGGGCAACACAGATTGGTTTGGTCTCATTATCGATACGTTCAACGATAAAGAGAACGGAATGGCCTTTTTCACGACTCCCACAGGACTCCGTCTGGATGCTCTTTTATTTAATGACGCCGAGGGCCTGTTGCCCCTCAATATAAGCTGGAACACCTTCTGGGATGTGGCCGTTGTCCAGAATGATCAAGGATGGTTTGTGGAGATGAGAATTCCTCTCTCCAGTCTTCGGTTTCAGCCACGGGATGGACGCGTGACTATGGGCTTGATCACCTGGAGGTATATCGCTCGCAAGTTTGAATTCGATATGTTTCCCTTTATCGATTTCAAATATGGATTCTGGAGTGCCTGGAAGGTATCCCGCGCTCATGAAATTGTCCTGGAAGGAGTTCGAAGCCGTCGACCTCTCTACGTGACTCCGTATGGGCTGGCTGGCTATAGCCAGGCTAACGACTTGAATGAAGCGGAAACCGCTTATCTGTATACGGACGAACCAAAGTTCGAAGCGGGATTGGATGTCAAATACGGGTTATCCAGTTATCTAACACTCGATCTTACGGCTAACACAGATTTTGCCCAGGTGGAAGCGGACGACCAGCAGGTCAATTTAACGCGCTTCTCTCTTTTCTTCCCAGAGAAAAGGCTGTTTTTTCAGGAGCGCTCTAGTACTTTTGATTTTAACTTTGGAGAATCCAACCGGCTTTTCTACAGCCGGCGGATCGGGCTCTATGAGGGGGAGGCTGTCCGGATTTATGGTGGTGCCCGCCTTGTGGGCCGAGTGGGAGGTTGGGACATTGGATTCCTGGATTTGCAGACCGCTCCTTTGGAAGGCGATGAAACCCTTCCTTCGGAGAATTTTGGTGTGTTTCGAGTTCGGCGCCGGGTTTTCAATCCAAATTCGTACATAGGAAGTATGATCACTTCGCGCATTGGCATGGATGGTTCTTATAATGCGGCGTACGGCCTGGACGGAATCTTCCGGCTTTCTGAGGATGATTACTTGTTGTTCAATTGGGCTCAGACTTTTGAAAACGGCAAAGAAAACAATCCGGCTTCACTTGAGCCTACTCGTATACGAGTATCGTGGGAACGGCGAACATTGAAAGGCCTGGGTTTTAATCTCTGTTATTCACGGGCTGGCAGCGAGTACAACCCCGGAATCGGATTCGAGTTAAGGGAAGATTTTTCTCAGTTAGGAAACCGCATCTGGCTCGGTTGGTTACCAGGTGAGAAGTCTTTTTTATTGAACCATCAACTTTTTGTGGACGGTTTCATTTTCACCAGGAATGAGGATAATTCCATAGAATCGGCTGAGATCGGTCCAGGCTGGGCATTCTCCACAAAGTCCGGATACGGAGGGGAATTCGCTGTCAAAATGTACCGCGAAGGTGTGTTGGAAAGCTTTGACTTTACAGATGATGTTGAAGTACCACCTGGAGAGTACACCTTCTATGGATTCAAAGGTATGTTTAATACACCCATGGGGAAAGCTTTTAGTGCTACTCTCAATATCGACGCTGGCACTTTTTACGACGGCTGGAGGGCGACTGTCGGAGTGCAACCCGTTTGGGGAATTTCTCCAGAGTTCAGCCTCACGGGTATGTACCAGTTCAACCGGGCTGTATTTCCTGATAGAAACCAAGAGCTCACCGCTCACATCGTGAGAGCTCGGCTCTTGGCTACGCTGACTACGAAATTCTCCATCAGCACTTTTGTGCAGTACAACAGCGCCATTGATTCGGTAATCGCCAACCTCCGCATCCGCTACAATCCACGTGAGGGTGTCGACCTTTATGTGGTCTACAATGAAGATTTCAACACTAATCGCTTCCGGGAAATTCCCAACCTTCCCTACTACAACAGCCGCACCATTTTGGTGAAATATTCCTACACTTTTATTTTTAATAAATGAATAGATTAAGGGGCCGCATCTGAGCATTTGACATTCCAAGCGGCACATTTAATACGCCATGGCCAACCTGAAAAAATTCAAACCATTGAAACTCAAAACTCCTATCACCATGGAGATCCGCTACAAGCATGAAAACGATGCGGCAAGAGGTTCGTGGTTTCCGGGAGCCAAAAGGACAGGAGAAAGAACTGTCGCTTACACCCATAATGACCTCATGGAATCGTTGAAGTTCTTTATGTTCGCTCGTTAAGGAATAGGAAAAGTCAGCTAATTTCATGAGACGAGTGGAGTGAAACAATTATTTCTAAACTGATTTGGATGAGCGGATTGAGTAATATCTTTGGGGCTATAGGATGATCACCTTATGAATGTTAAAATTCTCGCATAAATACTCGCAGCGATACGTTCGGCAACTTTATCAGAGAGTAGCGTTTCCATTTCCTCCTCAGCCCGGAGCCACTCCTCCTTGTTGAACAACCTGCGCTCTTCTCGAGACAGATCAAGGGTTGTGTAGTCCCCATCATAATGGCCCCGTCTGAATTGGCCGGATACTTTGGCCACGACAGTTTCTTCATTCACGACTCTGCTCGCTGTGGGATCGATAACCTGGTATATAACTTCAGCAGTCATATCAACGGTGTACTTTCTTTCTATGTAAGTGACATGTGTTGATCTGTCACGGCGGAGAGGAACTCGATGTTCTATTTCCTCGGGAATCCCTTCTTCCAACGAGTAGGATTCCATCCACCCGATCACAACAAAGTCCGCGTTTAAAGTCAGACCCACCATCGAAGCCGTCTGTCGGGTAATCTCCCCGCTTCTGATCCGGAGACGGCGCAATTCCCGATGAATCGCTCCAGGATCGATAGGGGCTACAAAAAGAACCGGCTCGGATAAGTACTCATACAGGAGCGTATCGTATAAATTACTCTCCATTCCTCGAGGCGCTTCATCCTCGGCTCTCACAGAAGCCCAAAAGGGGAGGACCGCGACAGTCCGTGTGCCCGCTTCAAGCGCTGCTTTCTGAAGCTGGAGAGCCTTATTACCAATTTCGCTATCAGGTCCGAGGATGTCTAATGCCTTTTGTGCACGGCCAAATGCTGCTCTAAAGTATGCTCTGCCCAGGTCCTGTTCCGCCCATTTGATATGGACACCCGCCCGCGCCTCATTGGCCCTCTGAGCTTGGGCAGGAGACAAGGGATAAGCGCGAAGGCGCTCATACTTTCTCAAGGCCTCAGCCAAGTTCCCCGTTTGTTCATTGTACTCGCCCTGCTCAAAAAGTGAGGCCACAGCGGCGTCAATCATTTCCTGGCGAAAATCTTCATAGCCATCGGGAACTGAAAGTACGACACCTACCTGGCTCGTCCGGCGCCTCAGGCTGTCGATGCGGTTGAGCGCAGAGACCGTACTTTCATAGGCTCCGGTTGACTCGTAAGCATGCGCCTGTTCGAGATACGTATCAATCAACTGAGCCCCTACATCCTCCAACCGCACCCGCGCATCTTGCATGCTTGGGTCTTTTGCCAGCACCTTGATGTAGCGCTGAGCAGCCTCTTCCAAGCGGCCTTTGCTCTCCATCTCTTGGCCTTTCTTGTACCGCTTCTCAACACTGGCACAATTGATGAGAGCGAAAACTAAAGCCAAAGTGAGCACCGCAAGGAAATTCCTTTTTTGTCTTATCATCATCATAATAATGGATTTGTATCTGAACCAGATAAAGATGTCAAGGAATGTTCTTGAGCCTTTAGGAATGGCGGCCGTTTTTTCTAAAATCCTCGGGCGAACATCGTCCAGAATTTATCTCCGAGTTCCAGGTATTTGTGCATCGCAGCCCGGGCAAAATCATTCGTGTATTTTGTCAGGTATTCTTTGGCTTTGGCAAGGTCTTCTTCGGAGTGCCCTTTCTTTAAAAGCTTTAGAACTTTCTTTTCGATGTCCGGGAGGTCCGTGAAGGCTCTCTCCTCGAACTCTTTCACAGCGTTCTCGATGTATTCCCTCGTGCGTCCCCAACGGACTGTGGCGAGTCGGTTGGCGCGCCTGAAGGACCAGCATGCAGAATCCATGCGGAACCTGTGCTGAGCGCAGATCTCGAAGCTGGGAGGCAGTTCTGTAACACCGGCAAATATCGGTATTCTCGGGCTCTGCCCGGGATTGTCAAAAGAGAACCAGGCGATTCCTCCCACCGGATCGGGCAGCCAATCCCGCATCTGCAGGACTTGGGAGTAGGAACATCCTGCTATGGCGATCGTCCGTTGACGCTCAACGGCGCCTGGTTTTAGAGTATTCAGAAGGTTCCTCATATCGTAGGACATCCAGGGATTTGCCACAGGGCTCTTCTCTGTGTCCTCGCTCCGGCGTTTCTTGACCATCAGGTTTTTTGTCATGTCCAGCTCTGTTCCCTCGTAGGTTTCCCTGTACAACATCATGACGTCCCTGACCGAGACTTTCTTATCCGGTTTTACCGAAAAAGGAAGCTCCTCCGCATCCCTCTTCAGCTTGAGTGATGGAGCGATGGTGCTGAGCACGTAGTACTCACGGGTGGAAAACGGTTTTCGGCCGCTGTAGACTTTCCAGAATTTAAAAGGTTCCCCGCTGTCGGGGTCCCACCATTCCATCTCTTCTGCGAACGAATAGACATTATCCGAAGCCATGTAATAATTGGGCTTATCCAGGTCCAGCTCGGATATCCTCGGGATGTTCGCAGAAACGCCGACATGGTCGTCTGGGATTCGCACGGCGGCCCAGACTGCCCCGATCTCTAAAGGACCGGCACCAAAAATCTCAAAATGCCAGACTTCTTTTGGGTCGGCGATGGTGATGCATTCTCCCCAATCACCGTATCCGTATTCTTTGACGAGCTCGCCGGCAAGTTTGATAGCCTCTCTGGCGGTTGTGCATCTCTCCAGCATCAGACGCTCGATCTCCTCGATCATGAACATCCCCTCCGGATTATACAGCTCTCTTTTGCTCCCGATTGTCGCCTCTCCGATGGCCAGCTGCTTTTCGTTCATACAGGGATACGCAGTGTTGAAAAACGCATAGGTTTCCTCAACCTGAGGGATCTCTCCCTTCAGCTGCAGTCCCCTTAAATCCCAGGATGTTTCATTGTGGAGCTTGCCGTAGTAGATCTGATTTTTCGTGCCCTTGGGATGCTTCTGATGAGGCACGATATTCACCCAGGTACGGTAATTTCCATCGCAGGAATGAGCAGTGATGACCGAACCGTCTGTAGTGGCCTTTCTCCCCACCATGATGCTGGTGCACCCTGTATCCCAATCTTCCCAATCCTGGGGATGAATCTGTGGTTTTTGACCTGGCGTGAGGAATAAAACCAGGGCAAAAGCAAGAATCGCTAAAACTGCAAATCCACCGAGTAGTTTTTTAAGACTCGCTTTTTTCATCCAAGCCTCCTTCT
>SOIA01000072.1 GCA_004378665.1 Candidatus Aminicenantota bacterium | reverse complement strand
GCGGTTCCGCCTGATTCTCTTCTCATCGGCCATCACCAGAACATTGTCAAAAAAATTATTGATCGAGGTTCTTATCCTGAAAATGATTTTTTGTGCCTGGGAAAAATCTCCTTTTTTGATCAAAGGAAGGACATTGTCCTGGATTATACAAAAAGTCGTGTAAAGCTCCCTCTCATCCTTCTCCACAAACAGCCCGGAGTTGACCCGACAAGGGAGTTGACTCCGCAGAATATTATTGACTCTCTTGAAAATAAGGATCAGAGGTTCAAAATTCGGACTGTCTTTGAGTGAATCCAGAGCTTTCACCCTGAGGAAAGAGTGATAAATATTGTCAATCCCTGCAGAGACAGCCGCATTTATCAAGTCGTAACGATAGCCCTGTTTTTCATAAATATACCGAAGCCTACCGGAGAAAAATTCCAGGCAGTAATTCTTGACCTGTATTTCAGGCTCACGGATTTTAGATCCATACACATCGATCACCTTATCCAACAACCGAGAGAAAGGAAAATCGAGTTTTTTATCCAGAATGACTTTACAGATACCCTGAGCGTTCCGTCGCAATCCCAACGGATCTTTAGATCCTGTTACCCGAATTCCAATGCCGACTGCTCCGACTATCGAGTCGAGTTTATCGGAAATGGAGAGGATGGAACCGGTCAGTGAAGATGGGGATTCATCCTCCAGGCTCACAGGCTGATAATGCTCATACACGGCCTTCCAGACTGGAGCCGGATGTCCTTCTTCCCGGGCATAAAGTCCCCCCATTTTCCCTTGAAGCGAAGGGAACTCTCTCACCATATCAGTGAGGAGGTCCACTTTAGAAAATTCAGCCCCTTGAACTACTTCTTTTTTTACTTTTTGCGCGTCGATCTTATCGGCCAAGTACGCCACAATTTTCTTCAGTCTATTGGTTTTATCCTCGTAGTTTCCAAGTCTTTCCTGAAAGACGATCCTTCCCAAATTCTTTGCTCGACCCTTCAAGCCAGTCTTTCGATCCTGTGCCCAGAAAAACCTGGCATCTTCCAACCGCGCTTTCAAGACTCTTTCGTTTCCTTTTTGAATGAGCGACCTGACGTCCCTGTAACCATCAGCCACTCCCAAAAAGAAAGGCAACTGTTTCTTATCTTTGACCACAGAGAACAGTCTCTGACCTTCTCTCATAGCAGTGCTTAAAACTTCGATCGGGAGGTCTAAATAATCCTCCGGGAAAGAGCCAAGAAAAACATAAGGATACTCCACATCATAACTGAGACGTTCCAAAAGCTCCTCATCCGGATAGCATTCGGCATTCAGAGAGGCCAGCTTCCGTTCGATCTGGCTCAGGATCATCCGCCTTCTTTCTTCCTGGTTCACCACGACTTTCATCTTTTTTAACGCCTCTTTGTATTCGCTGAAAGTTTTGACCTTTATTTTTTTGGGAGAATGCAGCTTATGCCCACACGTGGAGTTTCCGGAGGTTACACCTGCGACTGAAAAAGAAAGAGGCTTCTCGTTGAAAATGCAAAGGATATTCTTGATCGGGCGGGAAAACCGGAAAGAGCTGCTCCCCCATCTCATCATTTTTGGAAAAGAGAGGGAAGAGACCATTGAAGGAAGCATCTCGGAGAGAATGTCCTGAGTGGGCCTGCCTTTTTCAATTTTTTTAATGCCTAGATATTCACCCTTATCCGTCTTTATGATCTCAAGATCGCTGACTTTTACGCCCTGTGACTTCGCGAAGCCATTGGCAGCAGGCGCGGGCGTGCCATCTTCCTGGAAAGCCACCGCCTTAGGAGGACCGATGAGCTCTTCTTCTCTGTCCTTCTGTTTCGGCGCTAGGTCTCCAAAGACTATAAGGCGTCGACAGGTTCCATAGATCTCAATCTTTTTCGCATCGATATCATTGGACGAAAGTTCATCCTTGAATTTTTCATCGAGCTGGGAGAGCGCCGCTTTGACATGAGAAGGGGGCATCTCTTCTGTGAAAACTTCAAGGAGGAACTCCATCAGGACGCCTCCTCCCGGGATATGTATTTCTGAGCGATCTGACTAACAAGATTCCTTATCTGAGCGATCATCTTCACTCTTTCGGTAACGCTGATAGCTCCTCTGGAATCCAGAAGATTAAAAAAGTGAGAACATTTCAGGCACATATCATAAGCCGGAAGAAGTAAATCCTTATCGATGAGGTGTTGGGCCTCTCTCTCATTCAGACGGAACGACTCTCTAAGAGTCCCAATATCTGCCTGGTTAAAATTGTATTCAGAAAACTCTTTTTCTTCCAAAAACCGTAAATCCTTGTAGCTCACGTCATCGGACCAGTCCAAATCATAGATGTCATCTTTTCCCTCGAGGAACATTTCCAATCTTTCCAGCCCGTAGGTGAGTTCCACAGGGACAGGAGAAAGGTCAATCCCTCCGGCCTGTTGGAAATATGTAAACTGAGTGATTTCC
Organism: Candidatus Aminicenantota bacterium; assembly: GCA_004378665.1. GTDB lineage: Bacteria > Acidobacteriota > Aminicenantia > Aminicenantales > Aminicenantaceae > SOIA01. The sequence continues at coordinate 3,313 of SOIA01000072.1, read as the reverse complement.
AGGCCATCGAGCAAGACCTGCCACCCCACACCCCAAGCTCCGATAGAGGGAGATTCCCAGTCATCTTCATCAAAACGCAGGTCGTGTTCCTGAATGTTGATGCCAAGAGAAACCAGACTATTTATGTATATCTGCTGAATATCCTGAGGAGAAGGCTTGATGATCACCTGGTACTGGAAGTGTTTCTGGACTCTGTGTGGATTCTCCCCGTAGCGACCATCCGTAGGCCTCCGGGAAGGCTGGACATAGGCAACCTTCCAGGACCTTTGATCGAGAACTCTGAAAAAAGTATCAGGAGTCATGGTCCCTGCCCCCACCTCAAGGTCATAAGTCTGCGCCAGATAGCATCCCTGGTTAGCCCAGAACTTCTGGAGATTCATGATCAAGTTCTGAATGCTCATTCTATGTTCATCCAATACTGTTTTTATCATACATTATGAATGCTTTTATACTTCTTCCTCTATCTTTTTGTTCTCATTCCATCTCAGGATAGGCTCTCGGGCCGCCGTGGTCTCATCCAGACGTCGGACATAAGATGTATGCGGGGCTGATTTCACAACCTCAGGATTTTCCTTTGCTTCTTTTGCGATCTGCTTCATCGCATCAATAAACATGTCGATGTCTCTTTTGCTTTCGGTTTCAGTCGGCTCGGTCATCAGTGCTCCTTGAACGATCAACGGAAAAGACATAGTGGGAGGATGGATCCCATAATCAATAAGCCTCTTGGCGATATCGATATTTTGGACACCGAATTCCCTCTGGAACTTATCCGAGAAAACGCACTCATGATAAGTCGGAGTGGTGTATTTCAGATGGTAATCATCTTCCAGACTCTTGCGCACATAATTGGAATTCAAAACAGCAACCTCAGCCACTTCCTTCAGACCGATGGGACCCAAAGAAAAAATATAGGATAAAGCCTTAACGATAACTAAAAAATTCCCGAAGAAACTGTGAACTCTTCCGATGCTTTTCGGACGGTCGAAATCGAAGATGTATTGATTTTCTCTTTTGACTACGACGGGTACAGGAAGATATGGCTCCAGCTCCCGCTTCACTCCCACAGGCCCAGCTCCAGGACCGCCGCCTCCATGAGGTGTCGAGAAAGTCTTGTGCAGGTTGAGATGGATCACGTCCACATCCATGTCTCCAGGCCTGCAGACACCTATCAACGCATTCAAATTGGCTCCATCCATGTAGATGAACCCACCTTTAGAATGGACGATTTCCGCTATCTTCTTGATATCCGCCTCAAACACTCCCAGCGTATTCGGGTTGGTGATCATCAGCGCGGCCACGTCTTCTGTCATGTGCTGGGCAAGGTCGTCCGCATCGATCGTTCCCAGCTCATTGGACTTGATCTCTTGAACCCGATAACCGCAGATATGAGCGCTTGAGGGATTGGTCCCGTGGGCAGAATCCGGAATCAGAACGATCTTCCTCGGATTTCCTCTCTCTTCCAAACATGACCGGATGAGCATCATGCCCAGCAGCTCACCTTGAGCTCCGGCTGAAGGCTGAAGGGTGTAGGCGTCCATTCCTGTGATCTCTGCCAGGAGTTCCTCTGCTGTTTTGAGGATTTCGAGATTTCCCTGGACCAGGTCAGAAGGAGCGCAAGGATGCGATGCCGTGAACCCCAGGATGGATGCGACCTTCTCATTGATCTTGGGATTGTACTTCATCGTGCACGAGCCCAGTGGATAAAATCCCTCGTCGATACAGTAATTCGTCCGGGAAAGCCTCGTGAAATGCCTGACGATTTCCACCTCCGAAACCTCGGGGAATCCCTTGATCCCACTCCGCAGAGGAAGATTCTGGAGAATTTCCTTTTTAACAGGAACATCGATCTCAGGCAGAAAGAAGGCTCTCTTTCCCTTCTCGCTGATCTCAAATATCAAAGGCTCTCGAATCATCATGAATTCTCTACACAGCGTCTTCCATGCACGCTGCCAGATAGTCGATCTTATCCTTATTATGAAGCTCTGTCACGCATACAAGAAGACAGTTCCCCAAATCAGGGAAGAACTCACCGAGGTGAAGCCCCCCGACGATCCCTTTTCCCTCGAGAACGTCCTCAACCTTGGGCAAGTCTCCTGAGAATTCAAGGACAAACTCGTTGAAAACTTGTCCACTGAATTTCCTCTTTATTCCCTTGATCCGGGTAAGCTTATCCAAAGCATAGTTGGATTTCTGGATGTTCTGTTCGGCAAGGTCTCTGAGTCCTTCTTTCCCCAGAGTCTCCAGAAAAATCGTGGCCCTCAGCGCACACAAAGCCTGGTTGGTGCAGATGTTGGAGGTGGCCCGCTCTCTCCGGATATGCTGCTCTCTTGTTGACAGTGTTAGAACAAATCCCCTCTTCCCATCGACGTCTGTAGTCTCCCCGGCGATCCGGCCCGGAAATTGGCGGATATACTCCTTAGAACAGGACATGAAACCCAGATAGGGCCCGCCAAAACTCAAAGGAATCCCGAAAGATTGGCCTTCTCCCGTGACGATATCCGCTCCCAGATGACCCGGAGCCTCCAGAATCCCAAGAGAGGCTGCCTCTGCAACCACGACTATGGCCAAAGCATCGACAGAATGCGCCAGGCTTGAGATTTTTCCGATGTCCTCGACAACTCCCATAAAATTGGGGGACTGGACAAGAACAGCGGATGTTCTGTCATCCAGTTTGTCCTTTAGGTTTTGGATATCGACTTCTCCTGTTTCTGCATACTCGATCTCTTCGATCTCAATCCCCAGATTTTTCACGTATGTCCTGATGACTCTTTTGTACTGAGGGTGAAGAGTCTGAGGGATTAAAACCTTTGGTCTATCTTTCAGTCGATGAGCCATGAGCACAGCCTCGGCTGCCCCTGATGCGCCGTCATAAAGGGAAGCGTTTGCGATATCCATGCCAGTCAATTGACAGATAAGAGTTTGAAACTCAAAAATCACCTGGAGTGTTCCCTGGCTGACTTCGGGCTGGTAAGGAGTATAAGGACTGACGAACTCTCCTCTGGAACTCAGATAATCCACCGCAAAAGGAATCACATGATGATATGCACCCGCACCCAAAAATGAAAGAAAATCTTTATACTTGTTTTGTTGAGCGAGTTTTTCGAACCGGTGAATCAATTCGATCTCTGTCAAAGGAGAGGGAACGTTCAGCTCCCTTTTCAGCCTGATATCTCCAGGAATGGTCTGGAAAAGTTCATCTACGGAAGAGATGCCGATTCGGGCCATCATCTCTTTCCTGTCTTTATCGCTCAGAGAAATGTAGCTCATTGACTGAATGTCTCTCGCTTTAAATCATTCGCCTTTATCTGTACTA
>SOIA01000314.1 GCA_004378665.1 Candidatus Aminicenantota bacterium | reverse complement strand
ATGGAAAAGAGATTGAAGACTTTAGAGGAACAATACAAGATGACGAAGATTTTTGCACCCTTGTCCGGGACCATCGATGAGGTTCTGATCAAGGAAGGGGAGATGGCTGCCGCCGGATTGGGCGCTATTCGAGTGGTCCAGCTTTCCAATCTCAAAATAGTCGTAGACCTCTCGGAGATCTACATTTCCCGGATCGAGAAAGATGATCTCGTGCATGTGAACCTCCCTGTCACCGGAAGAGAATTCGACCTTCGTGTCAATGCTGTTTCCCAGGTCATCGATCCCAATAACCGCACCTTCCAGATTGAAATGAAAATTCCCAAATCCGAAGCTGGAATCAAGCCGAATATGCTCGCGGTCCTGATGATAAATGACTACACAAACCAGGAGGCCTTGACGGTTCCGTTGAACATCGTCCAGGAGACAGGGACAGAAAAGTTTATTTTTATGGCCGAGCAAAACAACGGAGAATGGATTGCCCGAAGAAGATCGGTCGAAACCGGCAAGAGTTATAACGACCGGACCGAGGTTCTATCCGGACTTCAAGAGGGCGAACACGTGGTCACGTTCGGGTATCAAAATCTGTCCGATGGTCAAAGTCTGGCGGTTGTCGCAGATCAGTGATCAGCCTTTGATGAAGATACCTCACATAAATTAAAAAGAGTGGATACAAAATGAAGAATGGAGAATTCAAGTTAACCAACCTATCGGTCGCGAATAAGACCACCCTTTATATATTCACAGTGGTTCTGGTGATATTCGGGTTTATGCAGTATGATGCGACTCCAAAAGAGAAATTTCCGGAAATCGTTTTCCCTTATTTCATGGTCAGCACCATCCATCCCGGAACCTCGCCGGCTGACGTGGAGAACCTGATCACCCGGCCCATAGAGAAGCATCTTAAGGGAATCGATGGCATCAAGCACATCAACAGCAATTCCATTCAGGACTTTTCCTCCATCTTCATCGAGTTTGAGCTGACAGCGGATGAGATGCAGGCGTATCTGGATGTCAGACAGGCGGTCGACGATGCCCGTGCAGAGCTTCCTTCCGATCTTTTCAGCGAACCCAAGGTCACCAGGATCGATCTCTCCGAGATCCCGATCCTGTTCATCAACCTCTCGGGTGACCTTGGCCTGGTGAAGCTGAAGGATATCGCCGAAGACCTTCAGGATGAGATCGAAGGCCTGGAGGAGATCACGCGTGCGGATATCGCCGGAGCGCTGGACAGAGAAATCCAGATCAATGTCGATCTGTATAAAATGCAGGCGGCGGAACTTACCTTCTCCACCATTCAGAACGCGATTGCCTCCGAGAATCTCACAATTTCGGGAGGGCAGATCGACGCGGATGGCATTCGGAGAAACCTCCGTGTGATCGGGGAATTTACTAACATCAACCAGATCAGGAATATCCAGCTCAAAAAAGGGATTTATATTAAGGAAATAGCCGAAGTCGTGGACGGTTATGCGGACAGGGAAAGCTACTCCCGTCTGAATTCCCAGGATGTGGTGACGATCAACGTGATCAAGAAAAGCGGAAAAAACCTGATCTATGCTGTCGATAAGATCAACGCAATCGTTGAAAAATACCGCCAGACCGCACCCGAAAGCCTGGTCATCACCATGACGGGAGACAGCAGCACTCAGACGAAGAACAGCGTGAATGATCTGTTCAACACGGTTATCCTCGGGTTCATCGTTGTGGTCTTTGTCCTTATGTTCTTCATGGGAGAGACAAATGCCCTGTTTGTCGGGATTGCCATCCCGATGTCCATTGTCATCGCCTTCATTTTCATTCCCATCGTCGGCTTCACGATGAACATGGTCGTCCTCATGTCTTTCATTCTTATTTTGGGAATAGTGGTGGATAACTCGATCGTTGTGGTTGAAAATGCGTACCGTCATTTCACGACCACTCCAGGCCTGTCCATCACCGCTGCCACCAAACGTGGAGTCGGAGAGGTGGCCGTAGCCGTTTTCACGGGAACGCTGACCACCATGGCTCCCTTCTTCCCTCTTATTTTTATGCCGGGAATTCCGGGCAAATTCATGTCCTTTCTGCCCGTCACCGTCATCATCACACTGACGGCGTCTTTGCTGGTCGCCTACATGATCAATCCTATCTTTGCGGTTTCGTTCATGAAGAGATCCTCCCAGGAAGAGACACCGAGAGCGCGGTGGAAACTCAGCCGTAAAAATGTCCTCATCCTCCTGGCGGGGGCTGTCCTGGTCGTAATTTTCTATGCCGCCGGTCAAATGCTTCCGGCCAATCTCCTGATGCTCGGGATCATCATCTTTTTCGTATTCAAGTACGCGCTTCGCTTCCTGATTGCCAAATTCCAGGAGCAGGTACTTCCCAGAATGAAGAATGGTTACAGGAAAACTCTGGCTTTTCTCCTCAGAGGAAAACGCCCGTATGGCGTTGTCGCCGGGACTATCATTCTTCTCTTCCTGTCTTTCATCCTTCTGGGTCTTCGGATGCCGAGGGTGGTGTTTTTCCCCGGTGGAGACCCGAACAACCTGTACGTGTACATCACTATGCCCGAAGGCACACATATCGATGTGACGAACAATATCTGCAAACAGGTCGAAGAAAAGATTTTCAGAGTTATCGGCCGCGACAATCCTGATGTGGAATCGGTGGTCTCCAATGTGGCTGCTAACGCGGGAAGTGGAATGTTTGAGCGTTTCACTCAGGATAAACTGGCCAGGGTGGCCATATCCTTCGTTGAGTTTAAATACAGGACCGGGATACCTACGAGCGAGTATCTCATGAAACTGCGTAGAGGATTGACTGGAATCGCAGGAGCCGAAATCCGCATTGACCGGGAAATGATGGGTCCTCCTACCGGGATGCCGATTAACATAGAAATCAGCGGAGATGATATTGATGAGCTGGTCAGCATATCTCTGAGATTGAAGGAGTTCATCGAGTCTTTGAACATACGCGGAATCGAGGAACTGAAATCCAGCATGGAGGTCAACAAGCCGGAACTCGTTCTCATCATTGACAGAGATAAGGCGAACCGGCTGGGCATCACCACAGCTAAAGTGGGGATGAGCCTGCGCACCGCCATCTACGGGACAGAAGTTTCCAAGTTCAAAGAAGGAGAGGAGGAGTATCCGGTCATGGTCCGGCTGGATGAGAAATACCGGAATAACATTGATGTTCTTCTGAGCCAGACGATCGTGGTTCCCGGCGGGAGCGATGGGCCAAAGAGGATCCCGATTTCTTCTTTTGCCCATGTGACCAACCGGACGAGCTACGGGGGTATCACAAGGCTGGACAACAAACGGGTCATCACTCTGGCCTCCAACGTGCTCTTCGGGTACAATGCCAACGAGATTATTCGCCAGATCAACAGGCAGCTTCCCAGATTCGAATTGAAAGAGGGCTATACGGTCAAATTCACAGGTGAGCAGGATATGCAGGCTGAGGTCGCGAATTTTATGGTCAAAGCTCTTTTCATTGCAATAGCTCTGATTCTGATCATACTGGTCGGCCAGTTTAATTCTCTGTCCAAGCCGATCATCATCATCCTTCAGGTTGTTTTCAGCTTGACAGGAGTCTTCCTCGGCTTTGCAATATTTGGCATGGATATTTCCGTCATGATGACGGGCATGGGGATCATTGCGGTCGCCGGGATAGTAGTCAAGAACGGGATCATTATCATCGACTATACGGATAAGCTGATTGACAGCGGCATGGATAAAGTTGAGGCCATCGTCCGTGCCGGTACCACGCGTTTGACTCCTGTTCTTCTGACAGCGCTTTCCACGATCCTTGGACTTCTTCCTCTTGCCATCGGTATAAACATCAATTTTATGACTCTTTTCAGAGAGCTGGACCCGCAATTCTACTTTGGCGGCGACAGCGCCGCTTTCTGGAATCCCCTGGCTATGACCATCATCTTCGGGCTGTCCTTTGCCACGGTCTTGACTCTTGTTGTTGTTCCAGCCATGTACAAGCTCATCTATGCCCGCAAAAATTAGCGATAATGTAACTGGTTGATTGGAAATGAGTTGTGCGTTCGTCTCTGTTCTTTCCGAGCTCACCTGATCGTGCGTCTTGAGGTCCAAGGAGGAGAAGCTCCTGCTCCTGGTGATTCTGTCTTTCCTGTTGACACCAAGACTTGCACACAAAATCTGCCTTTCTTCTTTTTAACAAAACGGAAAACAGAGGGGAAGATCACCACACTCCAGGCAGTAACCGGTAGCGGACCTTCTGCGCGTACTCTTTATAACCGGGAAGTTCCTCCAGTAAGGTTTTGTCTTCCAGTGAGGTCCGGATGATGAAGAGAACGATGATCAAAGAAGCAGGGATAAACGAGTAGAGTGAACCGAGGGAGAGAGGAAAACAGAGCACAAACAGGATGACTCCCGCGTACATCGGGTGCCGGACGTATCGGTAGGGGCCTGTGGTGCACACCGTATGTCCGCGGTCTTCCTGGATCCGGACCACATCGGAGGCGTATGCGTTTTCCCTCACAACGCCCTTCATGATCTTGATCGCTGTTGAATCCTCTTTTCCCTGTTTCAGTTTCATTGCTTTTTGCAGTTTTCTGACTTTTTGCCTTCCTTACGTTTTTGAATATTATTAGTTTAAAAGCTGAGAATTTCAAGCTCAGCTTTTATCTGCAAAAATGTCCGGTTTAGTTTTCATCTAAGTGACTCTTTCTAGGTAGCAGGTATGATGGAGGGAAGGCTGATGCCTTCTCCACGGATGATCCGCTGGAATTCACCTTGATTTTTTTCGTTCCCAGCTATACCTTAAGCTTTAGAATTCATATCTATACCAAAAGGAGGATTTAGCAATGAAACAAAAGATCATTTTTCCTGCCATCCTTTTATTCTTGAGTCTACTGGTGATCAATCAATGGGCCGAGGATGACTGCTCAAGCTTTTTAGTGACAAAAGGAGCCTCAAAAGACGGGTCCGTCATGATCACTTATACCTGTGACGGGGAATTCCTTCCCCATCTCGAATATATTCCCGCTCAGGACCATAAACCCGGCTCCACAGTCGAGATCAGAGGAAGAGGCGGCAAGATCAGGGGTGAGGTCAGGCAGGTCCCCCATACTTACGCGGTTGTCGGCCTGATGAATGAGCACCAACTGGCTATCGGTGAAACCACATTCGGGGGGCGCCGGGAGCTGCGAAACCCGGACGGACTTCTCCACTATTTCTTTTTGATGAGACTTGCCCTTCAGCGAGCCAAAACTGCCAGGGAAGCCATTAAAGTCATGGCAGAACTGGTCGAGGAATACGGGTATGCCAGCACAGGGGAATCCTTTTCCATCGCTGATTCCCAGGAAGCTTGGATCATGGAAATGATCGGTCCGGGACCGGGAGGGAAAGGAGCTCACTGGGTGGCGCTGCGGATTCCGGACGGCTGCGTTTCGGCCCATGCCAATATGTCCCGCATCGGGGAGTTCCCCTTAAACAATCCCGAAAATTGCATGTACTCCGCAAACGTTATCTCCTTTGCTGAGGAGAAGGGATATTACACTAAGAAATCCGGGAAACCTTTCAGTTTCCGGTATGCCTACGACCCCCCAAAACCCTCAGCACTCAGGACCTGTGCTGCCCGTGTCTGGAGTATGTTTCGCCGGAGTGCGCCATCTTTGAATTTGTCGCCAGATTTTCAGCGCGGGAAAAAAAGGGCCAAGCCTTATCCCTTGTGGATCAAGCCCGACCAGAAGCTTTCCTTGCAGGATGTGATGAATATTATGCGTGACCATTATGAGG
>SOIA01000247.1 GCA_004378665.1 Candidatus Aminicenantota bacterium | reverse complement strand
CCTATGCTTGCAGAGTTCCGATGAGAGTTTCGATCCTGTCTATTCCCTTCTTCTGACAGTACTCTCTCAACTCCTCGATGATCTTTACCGTGGATTCAGGGTCGATGAAGTTCGCTGTCCCCACCTCCACCGCTTTCGCGCCCGCAATCATGTATTCAAGAGCGTCCTGTCCGGTCAGGATCCCACCCATACCGATTACGGGGATCTTCACCCGGCCGGCCACCTGGTGAGTCATCCGGAGCGCGATAGGTTTTATGGCGGGACCGCTCAATCCTCCGTAGATGTTTGACAGCTTTGGTTTTCGTGTTTCTATGTCCACAGCCATGGCCAGGAAAGTGTTGACCAGCGAGAGCGCATCAGCTCCGGCTTCCTCAGCGCTGAGCGCGATTTGCACAACATCTGTCACGTTGGGAGATAGCTTGGCGATAATCGGGCGGGAGCTTGTTTTTTTAACAAGGCTGACGGCAGAAAAGGTTGCCTCCGGGCTTAAAGCGGGACAGAGGCCGTCCTGTTCCACATTCGGACAGGATATGTTCAATTCGTAAGCGGCAATCCCGTCATACTTATCCAGGAACTCGACGACAGAGGCGTACTCCTCATTGTTCTCTCCGCAGACATTGACGATGATGGTAGTGTTGAATTTCTGGAGCCGGGGGAGTATCTCTTCTGAGAATCTTTTCACGCCGATGCCCGGAAGTCCGATGGCGTTGATAAGCCCACTCGGAGTCTCAACCAGTCGCGGCGGAGGATTTCCCTCCCGGGGAGAAAAGTAGAGTCCTTTGACCACGAATCCTCCCAGGCGGTTGAGGTCGATGTACGGTTCAAACTCAAGCCCGTACCCGAAAGTGCCGCTGGCTCCGATTACAGGATTCTTGAGCTTGAGGAAGCCCAGGTCGACAGAGAGGTCCGTCATTCGTCCCCTTCCTCCCAGATTATATCATTGCCGGAGAATACCGGGCCCTCCTCGCAGATCTTGACCCATTCTTCTCTATTGTCTCTTTTTATCCTTCTCACGCATCCCCAGCAGGCGCCAAACCCACAGCCCATGACGGACTCGAGCGAGAATTCCGCGGGAATGTTCTTTTCTTGCGCGATCAGGGATATTTTTTTCATCATCAGCTCAGGGCCGCAGGCAAATATGCGGTCTGGCGTGTATTTTTCCAGCTCCGTTTTGAAAAGGTCACTGACGAACCCCTTGAACCCGGATGAGCCGTCATCAGTGGACCAGTGCAGGTCAAAGCCCTCCTTTTCAAACTTCTCTTTCAGCGGAAGGTCCTCCTGGCTTTTTCCGCCGTAGAATATTCTGGCCGTAGCTCCATATGATCGAAGCTTCTGGGAAAGGAAATAGAGGGGAGCGATTCCTCTCCCTCCGCCCACAAGAGCGATGTCCTTTCCCTTGAGGTTTTTTCCAGCCTCAAATCCTTTTCCCAGAGGACCGAGGATGTCCAGGGAGTCCTCGGGTTTTTTTTGGCTTAGAAGTTCTGTTCCGAGGCCGGTGATCTGGAAAAAGATCTCGACCGTCTTTTCACTTTTGGAATGGATGCTGAAAGGACGCCGCAGAAGAGGCTGGGTGTGAGCGCTGACCCGTACCATGATGAACTGGCCGGATTGCGCTTGTGCGGCGATGCGAGGGGATTCCAGAGACAGGGAAAAATAGCTCTTCCAGTTTTTTTTGTCGACTATCCGTGCTTGAGGGTCCTTGACCATGCGACTTAAAATACCGAGACAAAAATATCAGAATCTCTTCCCA
>SOIA01000228.1 GCA_004378665.1 Candidatus Aminicenantota bacterium | reverse complement strand
CAGCCGCGAGATGGCATTCGGCCTGTCATGGTCTCCGTTCCAGCAGTGCTCGGCCCTGTCTCCGTAGTCCACTTCACCCTCATAATACGGATTTTTCGTGCTCTCCAGAAACTCCTCAATCAAATAGACCGCATTGTTCAGGTAATAGTTGTCCATATCCCCGCAGTAGATGTGGATTTTCCCCTTGAGTTTGGGACCGAGAGTCTTCCAATCCCGCTGGAGGATATAGGAAAGGTCATAGTTCTCGCGCCAGTATTCTGCCACAGAATGGTCAATCTTGCCCGTCAATTTATCCCATATAGGTTTTGGGTATCCATCCTCCCCGACTGGCGAATAAACCGCCTGCCAGATATCCCACTGGGCACCGGAACGGCTCTTGGTGCCGATGGCAAGTTCTCGAAGGTTCATATCTTCAAGAGTATTGCTGATCTCGCCCAGATAATTCCTCCGTCCAGGCCGAAGCGTGCGTTTGAAGTCGCTTTTCAAATAATAGGCGTTCTCATGCTCGTAAATATTCACGATGGTGTAGGCCCGGAAGTCTATCGGGTCAGGACAGGCTGCAAAGCAGCCGTTGTATTCATCCGGATAGAAAACCTGGACAGCCAGAGCTTCCCAGCCGCCGGTTGAACCGCCGTAGAGAAACCGCGCCCAACCCTCTCCTATGCAGCGGAATTTTTTCTCGATATAAGGAATGAGCTCATAGGTGATGGCGTCTCCGTACGGTCCCAGGTTCTCTGAATTCACGGCGTAGGAGTCGTCGTAAAAGGGATTGGCATGCTGGATTTTTATGATGACCATCCTGGGGAAGTCCGGCCCTGTCCAGTCTTTATAAAACTGGTGAGCCTGTTCCTGGACGATCCTGTTGTAGCCATGAATATTGAACCTGGAGCTGTAGGTGGGTTTCAGGTTGGGATCCGGAGGTGTTTCCCGGAATCCGCTGAACGTGTACGGAAAATGTCCGTGGTTGATCACAAGAGGGTATCGCGCTTCGAGATGTTCATCGAATCCCTCGGGCAAAAGCACACAGGCACCGAGGTACATCGGCCGTCCCCAGAATTCTGTCAGGAGTTTGCTCTTCATTTTTACGTGTTTGATGTATTTGGTATCCCTTGGGGGAGGAATCAAAGGCATTCTTTTATCCAAGGAAACCTGCAGGATCTCATCCTTGCTTGGGTCGATGCGCATCATTTCAGGAGTGCTGTAGAGATTGCCGGGTGCCCGGGACCATTGCTGTCCCTCTCCCCTGTCCATCGGAAGCTTGACCATATAGCCGTCGGAACGGTGGAAAGTCTCATACACATGAAAGAGGCCCTGCACCCAGTATTCACCCGCGGGAATCTCCGCAATACTTTTCAAAGGATAGCCGAAAACACTCGAGTCGATAACCGCTGATTTCCCCGGCTCTAAACCATCAACATCGATCCCGAAAACCAGTTGAGTGTTCGGACCATCGCTGATCTGGAAACGGGGCTCCCGGCTTCCATCCGTAGAGATCAACAAAAGCATTTGGCCGTCCACAGGCTTTTTATCGAGTTTTTCCGAAAAAGAGAGCCCAAAACGCAGGTTGCAGTCTTGAGTGTTATTTTCTGGCAGCCCAGCGAGCGTTAAAACAAGAACAATGACGGCAAACGGCGTTATAAAGCCTGCCAGCATGATTATTTTTTTCTTCATGGGAACCTCCTCTAACACTCTAAAAAAACATTTTATCGAAGAATACTCCGCTTATAGCACAAGGAAAATTCGAATGTCAAAAAGCGTGGTG
>SOIA01000100.1 GCA_004378665.1 Candidatus Aminicenantota bacterium | reverse complement strand
GCAATCAACCTGAGAGACCTCATCGACTACCAGGAAGGCTCGGTGGTCAGCCGCGAGGTCGTTTCCAAAAAGACCGGAACAGTGACGCTGTTCGCCTTCGGCAAAGGCCAGGGTTTGAGCGAACACACTGCCCCTTTTGATGCCCTGGTTTTCTGTTTGGACGGTGAGGTGGAGGTCACTATTTCCGGCAATCCCATCCGATTGAGAGAAGGAGAAATGGTGATCATGCCCGCCGATCAACCCCACGCCCTCAAGGCGCTCCAGAGATTCAAAATGCTCTTGATCATGATCCGCACGTGAACCGTGAATCAAGATAAGGTTTCAATCCGCGTCATCACATGTTAAAATGCTTCTTCTCAGTTGCCCGTCTATTCAGAATCTGTTGCTGTAAACAGTTCGAAGCGACATGCTGAGATAAAAGGTGAGATGAATGAAACCGCTGATCCTCCTGACAAATGATGATGGCTTTTTCGCTGATGGGATAGAATCTCTTTCCCGCCATTTGAAAGGCCTGGGGGAAATTCACATCATCGCTCCAGATAGGGAAAGAAGCGCCACGTCTCTCGCTCTCACTCTCCACCATCCGCTGCGGGTCAAAAAAATAAAAGCCAGGATTTTCGCGGTGGATGGCACTCCCGCCGACTGTGTCTATCTGGCCACGCAGAAGATTCTGCCCCGAAGGCCCTCCTTGCTCATCTCTGGCATCAACAGAGGGCCCAACCTGGGCCAGCAGGATATTTCCTATTCGGGCACGGTGGCCGGTGCAATCCAGGGAGCGTTCCTTCAGATCCCCTCCCTGGCTGTCTCTCTTCTTTCGGATGAGGATCACCAGTATCATTTTGATTTCGCCGCAGAGATCGTCTCTTCGATGGTCGAGAAATTACTGGAAAAAAAGATTCCTGAAAGATTGATGCTCAACATCAACATCCCCCCTCCGCCGTTCCGGGGGATCAAAATCGTCAAGCTGGGACAAAAAAGATACAATCCGGAAATCATCGAAAAACAGGATCCCAGGAAAAGGCCCTACTACTGGATCGGCACGGGAAACCCGAAAGCCCTGGGCGACAAGAGCAGCGATGTCATGGTGATTAAACAGGGATACACTACTATCACCCCTCTTCACACTGATTCAACGGATTACGATGCAATTCAGCATCACACATTCAAAAATTTTCTGACAGCCATTACCGATGAAATTATTCAGAAAACTCTATGACTGGATGCTTCACTGGGCCGAAACCCCGTACGGCCCTTTGGCCCTCTTTTTGCTTGCACTGGCCGAAAGTTCCGTATTCCCCATCCCTGTCGACGCTCTGCTCATCGCCCTCTGTTTGGGTTCCATAAAAAAATCCTGGCGGTTTGCCCTCTACACATCAGTGGCTTCAGTGGTGGGCGGCATAATCGGGTACTTCATCGGTTTCGGTATATGGGAGCTGGTGGATTCCTTCTTTTTCAAGTATGTTCCTGGATTCACGGAAAGCCTTTTCGAACGGGTGATGGTGAATTTCAGCGACTACGGATTCTGGTATGTTTTTGCAGCCGGCTTCACTCCTATTCCCTATAAAGTCTTCACCATCGCTTCCGGAGTCTTCAAACTCAACTTTGTCCTTTTTCTTGTCGCCTCGACCATCAGTCGTTCGCTCCGTTTCTTCATTGAAGCAGGCTTAATCCGAAAATTCGGACCCGAGATCAAGAATTTCATCGATAGATACTTCAACCTCCTTGCGCTTCTGTTCTTCATCCTCCTTTTCGGAGGATTTCTGGTTGTGAAATT
>SOIA01000115.1 GCA_004378665.1 Candidatus Aminicenantota bacterium | reverse complement strand
AGAAGGCGGACGGACAGTCGGAGCCGGCACTGTCACCGATATCAAGGAGTAGAAACCTATTGATGGGTTGAGGATATAAAATAAGAACAGAGATTCGGAACTGAGAGGAAATAATACCAAAGAGAACGAGGAATACGAAAAATGGAAAAAATTAGAATAAGGCTCCAATCGTTTGATCATCGGCTGCTGGACCAGTCTGTGAAGGATATCGTGGTTAAAGCCAAAAGAACCGGAGCACAGATCTCTGGTCCGACACCCCTGCCAACCCGAATTCACAGATTTTGTGTTCTTCGTTCTCCGCATGTCGACAAGAGGTCCCGAGAGCACTTCGAGATGAGAATCCACAAGAGGTTGATCGACATAAGCGATTACAATAACGAGACCATCGACGAGCTCCAGAAGCTTGATTTGCCTGCAGGAATTGATGTTGAGATTCAAGCTTTTGGAACAGGAGGAGAGTAGGGATGGTCGAAGGGCTGATTGGCAGAAAAGTGGGGATGACCCAGACCTTTGATGACGCTGGGAATGTGATTCCTGTCACCGTGATCAAAGCCGGGCCGTGCACGGTCATCCAGAAAAAAACGGAAGAAAAAGATGGCTATTCAGTTCTTCAATTGAGTCTTGCCGAGGAAAAAGGAGAGAAAAGGCCATCTAAACCTCTAGTCGGTCATTATACGAAGTCTGGAATTCCTCCGGCAAAAATCCTGCGAGAGTTCCGGTTTCGAACACAGGCGGAAGTCAAGGAGGGAGACCAGTTTTTTGTGGATATCTTTCAAGTCGGAGAAAGAGTCCGTGTCGTCGGCACGAGCAAAGGAAAGGGTTTTGCGGGAGTCATAAAACGCTGGGGATTTCATGGAGGCAAGGCCAGTCATGGCTCGATGTTTCACAGGTCGCCAGGCTCTATCGGTGCCTCAGCGTTTCCGTCTCGTGTGGTCAAAGGAAAAAAACTTCCCGGCCAGATGGGAAATCAGAGAATCACGGTCAAAAACTTAACCGTGATCGAGGCGGATAGAGACAACAATCTCCTGGTGGTTAAAGGAACAGTTCCCGGAGCCAGGGGATGTTATGTTTTGATCAAAAAGGAAGATTTCCATCCGGAAGAACCAGAGCCTGAGAGAGCAAAACCAGCACAGCCCCAAGCCGAGAAGCCTGAACCAGAGGAGAAAAAAGCTGAAAAGCCTGCACCCGAAGAGGTAAGGCCAGAAAAAGAAGAACCTGAGAAAGAACACGAAGAAAAGCCTCAGCAGGAAAAGGTCAAACCCAAAGAAGAGAAGCCTGAACCAGAGAAGGACCAACCTGAGGCCAAAGAGAGTGCGTCAAAGAAAGACAAAGAAGAGCCGTCCGAAAAGCCAGAATCCGAATCTGCCCCACATGAACCGCAAAAGGAGAAAAAGAAAGAGTAAGAAATGAACAAGATTCAAGTTTTAGACCAGAGCGGGAAGAAAGTGAGCGAGATGAATGCTCCCAAAGAGGTTTTTTCCTATCCCGTCAAAGAGCATCTTCTTTATGAGGCCGTGGTGAACTACCGCGCGAATCAGAGGAGAGGAGCAGCCTCCACCAAGACCAGGAGTGAAGTGAGCGGAGGAGGCCGAAAACCCTGGAGACAAAAAGGCACTGGAAGGGCCCGAGCGGGAAGCATCCGTTCTCCCCTGTGGAGGAAGGGTGGCGTGACCTTTGGTCCAAAACCCAGAGATTATTATTACAGTCTGCCGAAAAAGGCAAGACGGAATGCATTGAAGTCGGCGTTATCCATGAAATTGGCCGATAAGCAGGTGATCATACTAAAGACTCTGGAGCTCAAGGAGCCAAAGACTCAGCAAGGAGCTAAGCTTTTGCAGGCTTTGAAACTGGACTCTGCATTGATCGTGGATCATCATCAAAATAAAAACTTGTTTTTGTCTTTGAGGAATATCCCGAAGGTTAAAGCCGTGGATTACAACTTGGTCAATGTTTACGATGTTCTGAACCATAAATGGCTTGTGTTGACTCAGAAGGCCTTTGATTCGCTGATGGAGAAGTTAAAGTCATGAAAGACCCGCACAAGATTATTCTGATGCCCGTCATCACAGAGAAGAGCACTATGCTCAAAGAGATCAACCGAGAAGTCTGCTTCGAAGTCAATCCGAGAGCGAACAAAAGTGAAATAAAAAAGGCCGCTGAGCAGCTCTTCAAAGTCAAAGTGGAAAGCGTCAGGATCATGAACAAAAGAGGAAAAACCAGAAGAGTGGGACGGAACGTGGGAAAAAAGAAGGACTGGAAAAAGGCCTACATCAAACTCAAAGAAGGCGAAAAAATGATCGAGTACTTCGAGGCGGTTTAAAATGGGAATAAAAACATACAGACCCGTGACATCGAGCATGCGGCAGAAAACTGGACTTTCTTTTGAAGAGTTGACGACGAAGAGTCCCCACAAGCCTCTCCTCCAATCCCTCTCCAAAACAGGAGGGCGAAACTCCCGTGGACGAATTTCCATGCGTCACCGCGGTGGAGGACATAAACGGCAGTATCGCATGATTGATTTTAAAAGAAACAAGCTCGATGTGCCGGGTGTCGTGGAAACCATCGAGTATGATCCCAACCGTTCGGCATTTATATCTCTGATAAAATATAAAGATGGTGAGAGACGGTACATTTTGTCTCCGTTGAATTTGAATGTCGGCCAGACTATCGTCTCCTCGGATAAGCAGGTGGATATTCTGCCTGGCAATACCATGCCTCTGAGGCGCATTCCCCTTGGTACGGTCATCCACAACATCGAATTAAGGAAGAACAAGGGCGGACAGCTGGCCAGGTCGGCTGGAACAGGAGCTCAGATTCTGGCCAAGGAAGGAGACTATGCTCAGGTCCGCATGCCGTCCTCCGAGATTAGAAAAATTCATCTGGATTGCCGCGCGACAATCGGTCAGATCGGCAACCTGGATTTTGTGAATATTTCCGTCGGAAAAGCCGGGCGGACCCGGTGGAAAGGAAGACGACCTCATGTCCGGGGAACAGCGATGAATCCAGTCGACCATCCTCATGGTGGAGGAGAAGGGAAGGCCAAGGGCGGAAGAAACCCTGTGAGCCCCACTGGGATACCCACAAAAGGATACAAGACAAGAAGAAACAAGAGAACGCAATCCTTTATCGTTAGAAGAAGGAGTAAGTGATCATGGGCAGGTCTTTAAAAAAGGGTCCTTATTTGGACGAGAAACTCATGAAAAAGATTGCCGCTTTAGAGTCCAAAGGGCAGAAAAGAAAAGTCATCAAGACGTGGGCGAGGCGTTCTACGATTACTCCTGAGATGGTCGGCCTGACGATTGCGGTTCATAACGGAAGAAAGTTTATTCCGGTTTTCATCAACGAGAACATGGTGGGGCATAAACTGGGAGAATTTTCCCCGACCAGGATTTTTAGAGGTCATACAACAAAAACAGCAAGAACGATCAGGATGAAGAAGTAAGATGAACGAAGCAACAATCGTTTCGCAGGCTGTGGGCAAGTACATGAAGATCGCACCACAGAAATGCCAATTGGTGACTGATCTGATAAGGGAAAGATATGTCGGAGAAGCGTTGACCATTCTCCATTTTTCAAAGAAGAAGAAAGCCAGTTCTGTTGTTGAGAAAGTACTTCGTTCAGCCATTGCGAATGCTCAGCAGAAGTCCCCGGATATCGACGTGGATAATTTGTTTATATCCAGAATATTCGTGAACCAGGGTCCTCAAATGAAGAGGTGGAAAGCTGCCCCCATGGGAAGAGCGGCTCGGATCTTAAAAAGGACAAGTCATGTCCATGTGTATTTAGAAGAGAAGAAAGGGAGATAAAAAGTGGGACAGAAGACACATCCTCATGGATTCCGGTTAGGATTCAACAAACAATGGAGTTCCCGTTGGTTTTCTAAGGGGACTGAGTACAGCCAGTTCATTCATGAGGACCTGGAGATGAAAAAGCTCGTCAAGAAGAGGTATTATCATGCGGGAATCGCTGAAATCGATGTCGAACGTGTGGGTCCAAAAGTCCGAGTCATCATTCACACAGCTCGGCCGGGCATAGTCATAGGTCGAGGCGGGAAGGAAATCGAAAACCTGAAGTCTCTGCTTCAGGAAATCGTGAAGAAAGATGTGTATATTGATATCAGAGAAGTCGACAAGCCTGAGCTCAATGCTTTATTGGTGGCTGAAGGAATCGCTATCCAGCTGGAAAAAAGAATCGCTTATCGTCGGGCTATGAGGAGAGCGGTGGATCTGGCCCTGAGGATGGGAGCAAGGGGCATTAAGGTCATGTGCTCGGGCAGGCTGGGAGGAGTGGAGATCGCCCGGTCTGAATGGTACCTCAAGGGTCAATTGCCTCTTCAGACGCTGAGAGCGGATATTGAATATGGTTTCACTGAGGCATTCACGACGTATGGACAAATAGGCATAAAAGTCTGGATTTACAGGGCAGATGTGGAAAAGCTAAAGATGACCTCCCAAACGGCTGAGGTAGAGGAAATATAACAATGTTGATGCCGAAGAAAGTCAAATTCAGAAAACAACAGAGGGGACGGATGAGAGGATCCCCCCAGAGAGGCGCATCTCTTGAGTTCGGAGAATACGGCCTTCAGGCTTTAGAGCCGGTCTGGATGACGGCTCGCCAGATAGAAGCTGGCCGAATCGCCATCAGCCGTCATGTCAAGAGAAAAGGAAAGCTCTGGATCAGGGCTTTTCCGTGGAAGCCTGTCACGAAAAAGCCAACCGAAGTGAGAATGGGTAAAGGCAAGGGAGATCCTGAGTTTTGGGTCGATGTGATTAAGCCAGGAAGAATACTCTACGAGATAGAGGGAATTCCGGAAAACACGGCTCGAGAAGCCATGCGGCTGGCTGCCCACAAACTCCCGATGAGAACGAGATTTGTTTCAAGGGAAAGCAAGGAATTGAGATGAAAGCCAGAGAATTAAGAGATTTATCAGAAGAAGAATTGAGAAGCAAGGAAGAAGAAACAAAAGACAAGCTTTTCAAACTGAAATTCCAGCATGCCCTGGGCCAGTTGGAAAACGCGATGAAACTCAAAAACCTCAAAAGAGATATTGCCAGGATAAAAACCATATTAAGAGAAAAGAGTGAAGGGAAGAAATAGGGAATGGAAAAGAATCAGGTTAGAAAAACCATAAAGATCGGTGTTGTCGTTGGCAACAAAGCGAAGAAGACAGTCGCCGTTCTTGTTGAACGTCCGGTCAGACATCCTTTATACAAAAAGATCATAAAAAAGAAGAAAAAATTTCTCGTTCATGATGAGTACGAAAAGTGTAAAGTTGGAGATACTGTAAAGATCGTTGAGACGAGGCCCTTAAGCAAAAGAAAAAGATGGCGCATTCAGGAGATTATTGGATTATCCCCCAGCGAAACAGAAAAAGAGATTGAGGACAAGAAAGAATGATCCAGACAGAAACCATGCTCAGAGTCGCGGATAATTCCGGTGCGCGGCGGATTCTGTGTATCACTCCTCTTGGAGGAGGAGTCGGTAAGAGCGCCACTATCGGAGACATCATCTCGGCGACTGTCAAAGAAGCTGAGCCAGAGAGTAAGATCGCAAAAGGGAAAGTTGTGCGGGCGGTTATCGTAAGGACCAAAAAGGAAGTTCGGCGTAAGGATGGTTCTTACATCCGCTTTGATGATAACGCAGCTGTCATCATCGATCGTCAGAGAGAGCCGATCGGAACCCGAGTTTTTGGCCCAGTTGGAAGAGAATTGAGAGAAAAAAAGTTTATGAAGATCGTTTCCCTTGCTCCGGAGGTTCTCTGATGAACACGATAAGCTTAAGAAAAAATGATGTCGTCATCGTAGTCAATGGGAAAGATAAGGGAAAAACAGGCAAGATTTTAAAAGTCATCCCGGAAAAAAACAGGGCTGTTGTAGAAAAGGTGAATTTCGTGAAGGAATTCATCCGTCCGGATCGAAGCAAGAACATTCAGGGAGGAATCATGGAAAGAGAAGCTCCGATTCAAGTGTCCAACCTGATGCTTTTCTGCTCTGAATGCAGTCAAGGAGTCAGAACGAGAAAGATGACATTGAAAGACGGGAGCAAAATCAGAGTCTGCAGCAAATGTGAGACCAACTTAGAGAAACAAAAATGAGGAAAGGAAAATGAGTCATCTTCTTGAAAAATACAAAAAAGAGATTATTCAAGAGCTTCAGAAGGAGCTCTCCTTTAAGAATAAAATGGCTGTGCCCCGACTGGAAAAGATAGTGATTAACATCGGCGCAGGTGAGGCCATTCAGAACATAAAACTGTTAGATACCGCGAAAAAAGAATTGAGTCTCATCACCGGTCAATTCGCTGCAACCGGCCGGGCGAAAAAGTCTATTGCTGCATTCAAACTTCGCAAGGGACATGCCATTGCCTGCTACGTGACTCTGCGGGGAAAGAGAATGTATGAGTTTTATGAACGTCTGGTGAACATCGTCCTTCCTCGTGTGCGGGACTTCAGAGGTGTTTCCCCACGGTCCTTTGATGGGCGTGGGAATTATACCTTAGGACTGAAAGATCAATTGGTTTTCCCGGAGATCGATTATACAAAAGTGGAACGGCAGCGAGGAATGAATATCACGATCGTCACCTCTGCGAAGACCGATAAAGAAGGCCAGGTCCTTCTTACAAAATTAGGCATGCCTTTTGGAGAGGTATAGGAAGAAAAAATGAGCAGAAAATCGTCCATGGCTAAATACTTACGAGAACCGAAATATCCGGTGAGAAAGAAAAAACGCTGCCGGATATGCGGGCGTTCAAAAGGGTATTTCCGGAAGTTTGATATGTGTCGTTTATGTTTCCGGGAGCTTGCCCTGAAAGGCGAAATACCTGGAATCGTAAAGGCCTCGTGGTGATATTTTGGAAAGGATGAGATCATGAGTTTAACCGACCCCATAGCGGATATGCTGACCCGGATAAGAAATGCTGCCAATGTCAGGAAGAAAGAAGTGAGTATTCCCTCTTCACGCATAAAAATTGAGCTCGCAAAAGTCCTGAAGGATGAGGGATATATCAGGAATTATCGAGTGACCGGAGATAAAAAGCAGGGTATCCTGAATATAGCCCTCAAGTACACCGATGAGCGTCAGAGCGTGATAACAGAACTGCGGAGGGCCAGCCGGCCAGGCTGCCGGATCTACTGCAAAGCAGATTCCATTCCCAAGGTCCTCGGTGGGCTGGGAGTGGTGATCTTGTCGACCTCTACTGGAATAGCGACTGGGAAAAAGTGTGAAGAGCTTGGCGTTGGAGGAGAGGTTTTGTGCTATATTTGGTAAATCAGATTAAGAGGGAATTTTAAGATGTCTCGAGTCGGAAAACAACCCGTAGTCTTAGCGGATGGTGTGAAGGTGAATATTTCATCCGGGAAGCTCGAATTCGAAGGCCCCATAGGGAAGCTTTCATCTCCTTTACTTCCCGGAATCAAGGCTGATCTGAAGGATAATCAACTCATCCTGACCAGATTGGACGATTCCAAGGAACAGCGCTCCGCTCATGGCCTGTGCCGAAGCTTGGCTTTCAATGCCGCAGAAGGGGTGACAAACGGATTTTCCAAACAGCTGGAAATCGTCGGAGTCGGATATCGAGCCAAGCTGGATAAAGGCAGATTGGAGTTGAGCCTGGGGTATTCCAAACCTCTCAAGTATGAGATTCCGAAGGATGTTGAGATCGTACTTGAAAAACCGACTTTGATCACTGTTAAAGGAATAGATAAACAGAGAGTTGGCCAGGTTTCGGCGAAGATCAGAAGTTTTCGCACGCCCGATCCCTACAAGCTCAAAGGAATTCGTTATGTGGGTGAGCGTTTGATCAAGAAAGAACGTAAGGCGGTGGTTGCCGGTGTATAAAGATAAAGTCATTCAGAAGAGAAATGCGAAAGAACGCATCCGAAAGAGGATTCGAAAGAAAATTCGAGGAACTCCTGATAAGCCCAGAGTTCATGTATTCAAGAGCAACTGCTATGTTTACGTGCAGGTCATCAATGACGAGGTGGGACAGATTCTGACGTCTGCCTCGACATTAGAGAAAGAATTTAAGGAAAAAAACAAGAATACCAAGAACGTCGAAGCCTGTCAGGTCTTGGGTGAGATACTGGCCAAGAGATTGAAGGCGAAGAAGATTAAACTTGTGGTCTTTGATCGGGGAATTTATCCCTATCACGGCCGGATCAAGGCCTTAGCCGAAGCCATGAGGAAGGAAGGCCTCACCTTCTAGAAGGTTAACCAAGGAGGAAAAGGAGTGGCTGAAGAGGAAAAAAAAGAAGAATTGAAAGAAGAATCCAAGGAAGAAGAAAAGAAAGAGGAACTCCAGAAAAAGACTGAGCGGGAGGACAAAGCGAAAGAAAAACCATTGAAGACAGAGGAACCAAAAAAAGCAGAAGAAAAAGTTGAAGATAAATCAGAAAAAAAGGAAGAAAAAGCGAAAGAAGAAGCAGTTGAGGAAGAAAAGGAAAGGTTTGAGCTCAAGGATCAGGTGATTTCCATCCGGAGAGTCACAAAAGTTGTCAAGGGCGGGAAGAACCTCAGTTTTTCGGCTCTGGCTGCGGTAGGAAACGGGAACGGTATAGTCGGGATCGGAAAGGGAAAGGCCCGCGAGGTTCCGATGGCGATTGGAAAAGCAGTGGAGGATGCCAAAAAGAAAATGATAGAAGTGCCTCTGGCGGAGACAACGATTCCTCATTTTATAAGAGGAGTCGCCGGAGGTGGCGTGGTCATCCTTCGGCCAGCATCAAAAGGAACAGGAGTCATTGCGGGTGGAGCTGTGAGGGTCATCATGGAGTTGGCCGGTATTAAGGACATCCTGACAAAATCAGTTCGCAGCAATAATCCAGTGAGTGTCGCGAATGCTACGATGGATGCGCTCAGAAGGTTGAAAGACCCGGATACGATTTCAAAGATGAGAGGAAAAGCAAAGGATAGGATATGGCAGTAAAAAAATCCCCAACCGGAAAAATTCAAGCCCAAGCGAGTCCAAAACTGAAGTCCCCGTTAGCCAAGTCGGAAGGCCGATTCATACGGGTGAAACTGGTCTGCAGCCTCATCGGGCGTCCGAAGTTACAGCGGGAGATCGTGAAGGGACTGGGATTACGGAAGATCAGCTCAGAGGTTGTCCGCAAGGATTGTCCCGAGATCTGGGGGATGGTCAATAAAGTCAAACACTTAGTCGCAGTGGAAGTGGTGGAGAAAAAATGAATTTAAGCAGCCTTCATCCAGCCAAGGATTCCAGGAAAACCAGGAAACGAGTCGGGCGCGGTCCGGGCTCCGGGTACGGAAAAACAGCCGGTCGCGGATCAAAAGGGCAGAAGTCTGGCTCAGGATTTTCCCGCAAGCGTGGGTTTGAGGGAGGACAGATGCCTCTTCATCGACGGCTTCCGAAAAGAGGTTTCACCAACATTTTCAAAAAGGAATACAGCGAGGTCAACCTGGAAAAGTTGGTGAAGATCAAAAAGCAGGAAATTAAGCTCAAAGATTTGAAAAACGCGGGTATCATAAAGAAAGAATCGGAGATCATTAAGATTTTAGGAAGAGGGGACATTTCCTCATCCAAAACCATACATGCCCATAAATTTTCTCGCTCAGCTATGAAAAAAATTGAGAAGGCGGGAGGGAAGGCAATCCTCATTGGAAGTGAATGATGTTAGAGAGCATACGAAACATATTCAGCATCCCTGACCTTAGGAAAAGGGTCATCTTTACTTTACTCATTCTCGCAGTCTATCGAATCGGCTGGCAGATTCCCAATCCCGGGATAAGCGCGGATGCCCTGCAGGAGTTCTGGGAGGCTCAAAAAGGAACCATTCTTGGTTTTGTTGATCTTTTCTCCGGACAGAATATGTCCAAGATGACGATTTTCGCGCTGGGGATTATGCCCTACATCAGTGCCTCGATCATCCTCCAGCTGCTTCAAGTCGTCTGGCCTTATTTGGAAAGGTTATCGAAGGAGGGAGAACTCGGAAGGAAAAAAATCACGCAGTTCACACGTTATGGAACCATCTTCATCTGTATGATTCAGTCTTCGGCTATTGCTTGGTGGCTGCAGACCCAGAGCAGTCCCAGCGGAGCACACATCGTCCCGAATCCTGGCATTGGATTCATATTTTTAACTGTGTTGACGTTAACCACGGGCACGGTGTTCGTCATGTGGCTGGGAGAACAAATTTCTGAACGCGGTATCGGAAACGGAATATCCCTGATCATATTTGCCGGGATCGTGGTTAATTTCCCCCGTATGGCTCAGGATATTTTAGGAGGATTGAGGACTGGGGATGTGACTCCGATAAAACTCATCTTCCTGGTTATAGTGATGCTGGTCGTTGTTGCTTTTATCGTGTTTGTGGAGCGGGGACAGAGGCGAATTCCTGTCTCCTACGCGAAAAGAGTTGTCGGACGAAAGATCTATGGAGGACAGAGCACCCATCTTCCTTTAAGGGTGAACACCGGTGGAGTTATTCCGATTATTTTCGCTGCCTCGATCATAACCATTCCTGCAACGATCGCTTCGTTCGTCAAAAATCCGACAATCCAGCAAATTGCTTTACAGTTCAACCCTGGGGAGCCTTTGTATAACCTCCTCTATGTGGCATCGATCATCTTCTTCACTTATTTTTATGTGTCCATCATCTTCAATCCGACAGATGTTGCGGATAACCTCAGGAAATACGGAGGATTCATACCCGGAATAAGACCAGGGAAAAATACTTCTGATTTTATCGATGGTGTCCTTTCGCGGATCACTCTTGTGGGCGCCATCTACCTGGCCGTCATCGCCATTCTCCCTGATTTTTTATCAAGGGGCCTTAAAGTCAGCTCTCTGCCTCTTATCGGAGATTTCCTGAATCAGAATCTGCCTCAGTGGTTCACCCAGGGATTGCAAATCGATTTTTATTTCGGGGGAACATCGATTCTGATCGTTGTCGGAGTGGCCATGGATACGATGCAGCAGATCGAAGCGCAGCTTGTTATGCGCCACTATGACGGGTTCATGCGTCGGGGGCGCCTCAAGGGAAGGAGAGGATGAGGATCATTTTGCTTGGACCCCCCGGCAGCGGAAAGGGAACCCAGGGGAGCCTTATAGAAAAAAAATACGGTTTCCCTAAGATCTCCACGGGTGATTTTCTCCGGATTGAGGTCCAGGAAGGGACTCTGCTGGGAAAAGAGGCGGAGGCCAAGATGAGAAGAGGCGAACTGGTGAACGATGATATCGTGGTCGGAATGATCAAAAGCAGAATTGTGAAACCTGAATACAAAAGAGGATACATAATGGATGGTTTTCCGCGGAACATCGTTCAGGCTCAGAGATTAGAAGAAATTGATCCGGATAGAAAGGAGATCGCCATCGAGATTTTCTTGAGTGACCAGGCCGTTTTTGAGAGGCTTGGAGAGCGAAGGGTCTGTCCCGGTTGCGAAAGAATATATAACCTGAAAGATAAACCTCCGAAGAAAGAGGATATCTGTGATGCGTGCGAGGAAAAGCTTATTCTGAGGGATGACGATAGAGCTGAAGTCATCAAAGACCGCATGAAGGTCTACCACGAGCAGACAGAAGCCCTCATAGATTATTACACGAAAAAAAATGTCTATTTTAAGATAGAAGGTGAAGGAACGATCGAGACCGTTTTTGAGAAAATTTCTGCTCTTCTGGATAGAGAAATTGCTGGATCCCAAGAGGTGGAAATCACAAAATGATTATTTACTGCGAAGAAGAGGTCGCCGCGATCAAAAGAAGCAACCAGATCGTAGCCCAGATACTGGAAGGTCTTGAAGCGATGATCAGACCCGGACTGCGCACCAAAGAGATGGATGAGTGGGCTGAAGCGAAGACCAGAGAAATGGGGGCTCTTCCGGCGTTCAAGGGATACAGGGACTATCCCGCGTCTCTCTGCACCTCCATCAACGAGGAGATTGTCCATGGGATTCCGTCCTCACGGTCTCTCCGAGATGGAGACATCATCAGCCTGGATTTCGGGGTCCTTTATGAAGGGTACTATGGAGATGCAGCCGTGACCTTTCCTGTCGGAAAGATCACACCCAAAGCAAAGAAGCTCATCCAGACGGCTGAAGAAGCTTTTTATAAGGGATTGGACCAGATAAAAGTCGGAAACAGAATGTCGGACATTTCTCATGCCATTCAGAGCCATGTGGAATCGCAGGGTTTTTCGGTCATCCGCTCTTTTGTCGGCCACGGAATTGGCCTTTCTCTTCATGAGGAGCCTCAAATCCCGAATTTCGGTTTGCCAGGGAGAGGACTAAAAATAAAGCCGGGCATGGTTTTTGCTTTGGAGCCTATGATCGCCATGGGCGACTGGAACGTCGAAATCCTGGATGACAACTGGACAGCAATCACAAGAGACAGAAGCCTCTCAGCTCATTATGAGCACACGGTGGCTGTCACCACAAAAGGCGCTGAGATTTTAAGCCTATTGGATGGAGAGAAGAAGAGTTCGTCCTATTTCAAGGAGAACCGATATGCCTAAAGATGATGTTTTTGAAACAGAAGGCACAGTGATTGAAACTCTTCCGAATGCTATGTTTCGTGTCGAGCTGGCGAACAAACATGTCATCCTGGCTCATATCTCAGGAAAAATGCGAAAGCATTTCATCCGGATTCTCCCGGGAGATAAAGTATTGGTGGAGCTCTCGCCTTATGATTTAACTAAAGGAAGAATCACCTATCGTTTCAAATAGAGGAAAAGACAATGAAAGTCAGAGCGTCCGTGAAGAAAATTTGCAGGAACTGTCGAATCATTAAAAGAAAAGGCATTCTTCGGGTGATCTGTTCCAATCCGAAACATAAACAGAAACAAGGATGATACGAGGTTAAAATGGCAAGAATAGCAGGAATCACACTTCCTTTGGATAAGAGGGTTGAGATAGGATTAACCTATATTTTTGGGATCGGTCATTCGAAGTCCAGCAGGATCCTTCTTGAAGCAAAAATAGATAAGGACAAGAAAGTCAAAGACTTAACCGAGGACGAGGTTAAAAAAATCCGTGAAGTCATCGAGAAAAAAGAGAAAATAGAAGGTGACCTGAGAAAGGAAGTGACACAGAATATCAAACGACTGGTCGATATTGGCTCCTACAGGGGATTGCGGCACAAGAGGAGACTGCCTGTGAGAGGACAGAGAACCAAGACAAACGCACGGACAAGAAAAGGACCACGGGGCCAAACGATCAAAAAGGTCAAAACTAAACTTAAATAATCAGGAGTAATCGATGCCGAGAGCGAAAAGGAAGACCAAGAGAAAAAAGGTCAGGAAAGAGATCGGATTTGGTGCGGCCTATATTCAATCGACCTTCAACAATACGATCATAACCATAACAGATCAGCAGGGAAATGTAGTCTGTTGGGCCAGTTCCGGAACATCTGGGTTTAAGGGTGCGCGTAAAGGGACGCCTTTTGCAGCCCAGCTGGCTGCCAAAGAGGCGACATTGAAGGCGAAAGAGTTTGGAGTCAGGTATGTTGATGTGAGAGTCAAAGGTCCGGGTGCGGGGAGAGAATCTGCTATTCGAGCTCTCCAGGTAAACGGGCTGGAGATAAAGTCCATCAAGGACGTGACTCCGTTACCTCATAACGGCTGCCGTGTCAGGAAGAGAAGAAGGGTCTAAATGAGAACGGGAATGTAAGGAGAGAAAGATGTCAAGATACAGAGAATCTCATTGTCGTCTCTGCAGAGTAGAGAAGGTCAAACTTTTTTTAAAAGGACACAAATGCGTAACCGATAAATGCCCGGTGGAACGGAGGCTTTATCCTCCAGGAGAGCACGGAACCAGGAGAAGAAGAGTCCTTGGATACGGGCTTCAGCTCAGGGAGAAGCAGAAATTAAAGAGATATTATGGAATGTCGGAAAAGCAGTTCAGACTATTTTTCGAGAGAGCAGAAAGGAAAAGAGGCATCAAAGGAGATAATCTTCTTTCTATGCTGGAAAGAAGGCTGGACAATGTCATATATCTCGTTGGATTTTCTCATTCGCGGAGCCATGCCCGTCAGTTGATTACGCACGGCCATTTCCGGATCAATGATTGGAAAGTCAATGTCCCTTCTTACATTGTCAATAAGGGGGATAACATCCTATTCAAGGATAAATCGGCGAAGCATGAAGAGCTCAAAGCCATAGTGAATTCGAACAAGAATAAGACCGTCCCGGGGTGGATTGACGTCGACTGGGAAAAGATGCACGCCAAGATTCTTGATTTCCCCACCCGGGAGGATGTCACGTTTCCTGTGGAAGAACACTTGGTGGTTGAGCTTTATTCGAAATAGATTGTTTTTTGGAGTTACTGGAAGCACAGAGGATTTGAATCTTTGTTTCTCAGTGATGATGTTTGACAAAAATGGTGGCTGAAAAGGAGGAAGCATGATAGAAACAGGATTTCAGAGGCCGAAATATCTGGAGTGTGATTACGATACTTTAACCGAGACATACGGCCGCTTTTCGGCCCAGCCCTTTGAAAGAGGTTTTGGCATCACGATCGGAAATGCGTTGCGGAGGATTCTTCTTTCTTCGATAAACGGAGCTGCGGTAACCGCTGTTCGAATACAGGGAGTTCTTCATGAATTTTCGAACATCCCTGGAGTTGTTGAGGATGTGACAGATATTATCCTGAATATAAAAAGCGTTCCATTAAAGCTCGAAGGAGATGAGCAGAAAGTGATGACGCTGAAAAAGAAGGGCCCGGCTGAGGCAAAAGCATCTGACATTGAACATGATGCAGATGTGGAAATTCTCGATAAAGATATCCATATTTCTTCTCTTGATAAAGACGGTGAGCTGGATATAGAGATGGTCGTTAAGAATAACAGGGGATACATCTCTGCGGATCAAAATTTCAGCGAAGATTTGAGCGTGGACTTTATCCCTCTCGATTCTTCTCATTCTCCAGTTTTAAAGGTGAATTACAGAGTCGAACCCGCAAGAGTGGGCAAGAGGATCGACTATGAAAAGTTGGATTTAGAGATCTGGACCACAGGTTCGATCTCTCCGACGGATGCTCTGGCTCAGGCTGCAAAAATCATGAGGAACCATTTGGTCATTTTTCTGAACATTGTGGATGAGCCGATGGAGAGGGAGCAGGTGATCTCAAAAAAGGAGATTCCTTATTTTTCCCAGCTGGATATTCTGTCCAAATCCATTGACCATCTGGAGCTTTCAGTCAGGTCGAATAACTGCCTCAGGTCAGCCGGAATCGATAAAATCTACGGGCTTGTTCAAAAAACTGAAGAGGAGCTTTTAAAAACCAAGAATTTTGGACGCAAATCGCTTACAGAGATTAAGGAAACTCTCCAGGAGATGGATTTGGGTCTCAATCTCGATCTCCATCCCAAATTATTAGAAAAGATTGAAACAGAGAAGAAAGAGAAGGAAGAAGAGGAGCCGGTTGAATGAGGCATCTTGTCAAGGGGAAAAAGTTACAGAGAAATACAGCGCAGAGACGGGCATTGTTGCGGAATCTGGTGACCTCTTTCCTGGAGAAGGAGCGTATCAATACAACGCTTGCCAAGGCCAAAGCCACAAGGCCTCTTGCCGAGAAGATGATCACTTTGAGCAGGAGGGATAGTCTTCACGCCAGGCGGCAGGCTTTACGGTTCATCTATAAAAAGCCTGTGGTGAAGAAGCTTTTTGAAGAGCTGGGACCTCGCTTCAGCGAAAGGCCCGGGGGCTACACGAGGATCGTGAAGGTCGGACCTCGAGCAGGAGACGGAGCGGAAATGGCAGTGCTTGAGCTCATCGGGACAGAGTTCAAGAAGAAGGAAAAGAAGAAGAAAAATATCAAAGAAAAGCTAAAGAAGAAAAAGTAGATCAGAACTGACCTCCCTTCAACTCTAAAATCCCGAATACCCGCATAAAAAGTCAAGGGCATTTCTCTGCTGTTGGGCAGGAAGTCAAGAGAAACGGTTCCTGGACTCCACTGGCTGGCGATAAACTGGTGAGTGAATTTTTCCTGGATACTTCGTTAATCTTTGGGGACAACCCAGAGGCCCTGGCCAGGATATATTCTGGACCTTCGGTTGAGGCCGTTGATCCGCAGAAAAGTATTCAGGTTCATTCCGTATTCGCGTGCGATCTCAAAAGGAGTATCCCCTGCCTTGACCGTATACGTGATGGCTCCCTCTGGCTTGCCGGACTGGATCACTAACTTCTGGCCGACAGCCAAATTGTTGCTCGTGAGGTTGTTGTCTTCCTTGATCTTCTGAATAGTGGTGCTGTAATCCCTGGCGATCTTGTAGAGAGAATCTCCACGCCTGACAATATAGATGAGCTTTTCCCCTTCTTTAATCAGTGGAGGGGGAGACGCGTATACTCTCGATGCGCCCCGCACCGGAATCCTCAGCCTCTGTCCAGGTCGGATGAAGTTGACACTCCGCAGGTTGGATGTGCGGGCAATCGCCCGGACGCTCGTTCCATAACGCTCAGCAATTTCTGAGAGGGTCTCTCCTCTGCGCACATAATGGACGACATAGGTGGATTCAGGGGGGATGTAGCGGGGGAGCGTATTCATCGAAGCGAGTGTCTGTTCGCCTAATCCCACAGGAGCCTTCAACGGATATTCCCGGTCAGGAGTGGACTTTTGCCGGAGTTCCGGATTGAGGGATGCCAACGTCTCACTCTCCAGTCCCAGAGCTGCGGAAAGAGAAGAAAGCCTTACTGGCTTATTCACTGAGATTGTCTCATATTCCTGGGGGGGATCAGGTGTCGGAAGGTCAAAACCGTATTTTTCCGGGTTATTGATGATAAGGAGGGTCGCGATGAAACGGGGGACGAACCGGGCGGTCTCTTGGGGCAGCTTGATATAAAGGTCCCAAAAATTATCGAGATAGTTTTCTCTCTGAGTGCGAATGACTCTCTTGACTCTGTACTCCCCGCAGTTGTAGGCAGCCAGAGCTGTGGTCCAGTCGCCGAAGTGAGAATGGAGTTCGGTCAGGTATTTCTTCGCGGCCCGGGTTGATTTGATGGGATCCATTCGTTCATCGACGTAGTGGTCTCTCTTCAAGCCGAACCGGTTTCCTGTTGAGGCGATGAACTGCCACAGGCCCAGAGCTCTGGCCCGGGAGTAAGCCCTGGTGTTGAACCAGCTTTCGATCATCGGCATCCAGGACAGTTCTTCCGGGAGCCCGGCTCTTGTCAGCTCATCGAGGATCATCTCCCGGTAGCGCCCGGAGCGTTTGAAGCTGGCTTCGAACAGTTTTCTCTCTTTTCCTTGAAAAACTTTTATCTCATTCAAGACATGCTTGTTTTCTTCAAGAGGAATGGTCTGGTGGTTGTTCCCGACCGCTGTTCCCTGCGAGGCATAGATCTCCTGGATTCGCTGGGCGACCATAAGCCTCAGGTCGTTCTTTTCCTGGTTGAGAGGGTCATCCGGAGTAAGTTTGAGTTTCAGGATAAGGCTGTACGCTTCGTCCAGAGCAGCAAGGGCAGTGTCGAAATCTCCCTTTTCCCAGGCTATCTGAGCATCCTGGTAGGCATACAGGGCTTCCTCGAGGACAACCAGAGGACCATTCTCTTCC
>SOIA01000184.1 GCA_004378665.1 Candidatus Aminicenantota bacterium | reverse complement strand
TTCTCACCCACTGCCCTTCGCTTATCCGATGAGACTAAATCATCTTTTCGGGTGAGAAACCGAGGAAAAAAATCACTCCCAAAACCCTCCTTAAAGGCGATTTACTCCAGGCGCCACATGAATTATCTTGTACACGAGGCGCAAATAAAATGGCAGAAAATATTATGCAGGGTCGGTTCTTGAATCACTGCATTCATACATCCTCCTTTACCCTCCTATCCACCCCGATTCAAGAGCCGACCCGAAATCATGACATAAGCCTCTCTTCTCGGGATTGACACAGGGACACTGACCAGATACAATAAATTCGAAAAAGAACAATGAAACTTAGAAAATTCATCGTGGTGATTTCGCTTCCCCTGTTTCTTTCTTCTTTACTCCTCTCCCAGAACCTGATTGAACTAGCCAGGAAAGAAAAAGAACGAAGAGCCAGACTCAGAGGATTAACAACCGTGGTCGTCACCAATGCAGATCTTGGCAAGGTTAGAAAAAGGCCAGCTCTGCGCATCACCAGGATTGCAGCTCCCGCAAGCACGGCCGCTTCTCCGCAGGGAACCTCGGAAATGGACAAATCGGAGCCCACGCGGACCCCAAGTCCCGCCCAGCAGGACCCGAACATCGACAGGAGAGAACCCGGACAACAGCCCTCAGTCGAGGAACTTGAAGCCAACTACTATAAGTCGAAGGAATACACACAACTGTTGACCATAAAGCTGCGCGGACTGTGGCAGGAGTTCTACAGCATGGACGATATGAGCGACAGGGGTGGCATTCAGAAGCAGATCGCTGAAACCGCCCTCCAAATTGAAAAAGCCCAACGGGATGAAGCCATCGCCAAGAAAACAATGGAAACAGGCCAGACTCGAGTCAGAAGGAAGAAGCCCTAACCAGGAAAAAGAGAAGAAGCCGGAAACGCAATCCTTACCCGCGCTCAGCCGCCCTGAATCCTGCGGGAATCCTTCTCACCTGAAATAAAGAAAGGACACCTGGATCCCTAACTCCCTCTCATCCCCTGAACCAGGGATAACTCTTGCCGGGATAAACGTTTTATCTGTCGAAATGACCAGGGAAAACCGGTCTTCCTCGCCCAGCATTCCTTGATCTATCCTGTAGAACCTCTCGAAATGGCTCCTCCGGGGAATAAACTCATCCAGTAAGAGATTATTGATCTTGATGATGACCTTTTGATCCTGAACACTCTTTTTCATCACTCCGCCCCTTATCATCAAGAGGGCATCCCGACGAGGATTGTCGATGATGCATCTGGCTTCTTTGGCGGTCCATCTCCATCGCTTGAGATAAGACTCAGGGTCTATCTCAAAATCAGACCAGCCATCCTCATAGATAATCACTGGAGTGTCGGGCGGAGGCGGGAAGACCTTGAGTTTTTCCTCATAGATCTTTTTCAAAGGCTTTCCGGATTTGTCCTGGGGGAAAGAGAGCCCGATAGATAATTTCAATGTATCTGGCCCCTTGAACTCGGGATCCAGGGCATCGATAAACTGAGGAATGTAAATTCTCCTCGTGTACGTATACTCTTGACCCGGTTCCCATCGGGGCACCGGAATCTCGGGTTTATGATTGTCATGAAATATCAAATTGCTCCTGTGCCAGAAGTGGACAAAAACAGCGCAGTTCTGGTCTATTTTCTTGTAGCTGTCCCTGAACCTCCATCGATACTGGATATCGGTATACAACCTGTCAGTCAGAGGAGTTTCTGAAAAACTCACAACCAGCTCGATACCCTTGACCGGGGAGCTTTCTCGGCAGCCAAACAC
>SOIA01000241.1 GCA_004378665.1 Candidatus Aminicenantota bacterium | reverse complement strand
CTGATTCATACGACTTTGTCAAAAGCGCAATATGAATCCACATAAATTCGAAAACATCACTTTAGAAGCCAAAGACGGCAAGGCTTTTCTGACAATCAACCGCCCTCCCCTGAACATCCTGAACATTGCCACGATGGAAGAAATCAACACTGCTCTGAACTCTTTGGCCGGAAACACCGATGTGAAAGTCCTGGTTCTTTCCGGTTCCGGAGAAAAAGCCTTCTCTGCTGGCGTCGATGTAGCGGAGCACACAAAAGACAAAGTCGAAAAAATGCTTCATGTATTCCACGACATTTTCCGCAACCTGTCCAAACTCGACCAGGTCACTGTGGCGGCTGTCAAGGGACTCACGCTGGGAGGAGGCTGTGAAGTCGCCCTTTTCTGTGACTTGATCTTCGCAGCGGACGACTTGAAGATCGGGCAGCCGGAAATACAGCTCTCTGTGATAGCGCCAGTCGCTCTTTTGATCTTGCCTCGCCTTGTCGGGATAAAAAGGGCTTCGGAAATCCTGCTCACAGGAAAAGTGCTCAAAGCCGAAGAGGCCGAGCGCATCGGCCTTGTGAACAAGGTTGTCCCATCAGCCTCTTTTGAGTCAGAACTCGCTGATTTTCTCCAGCCTTTTACAGGACTGAGCTTGGTCGGTATAAAGCACACCAAAAAAGGGATCCAATTGGGGCTGGACACCGCCTTTTTGGAGGCGCTCGATAAAATCGAAAAAACCTACATCGAAGAACTCATGGCATCCGAAGATGCTCATGAAGGATTGAAGGCCTTCCTGGAAAAAAGGAAGCCTCTCTGGAAAAACAGATAAAGGAGGAATCAATGAAAGCCGCCGTATTCAATAAACCTAACGAACCTCTGGAAGTCAAAGAGGTAGAAGACCCAAAAATATATTTTCACGAGATACTGGTCAAAGTCTCAGCTTGCGGAGTCTGTAACACGGATTTGCATTATATCGATCACGGAGTCCCGACATTTAAAAAGCCTCCGATGATCCTGGGGCATGAAGCATCCGGCATCGTTCAGGATGTCGGTGCTCAGGTGAAAGAATTCAAAGCCGGAGACCACGTGGTCATTCCTCCTGTTTTCTCCTGCGGCCACTGCCACAACTGCCGGATAGGCCGCGAGAATATCTGTCTGAACATGATCATGCTGGGCAACAACATCGACGGCGCGTATGCGGAGTTAGTCAAGGTTCCGGCCAAAGACTGCATTCACCTTCCGGAAGAAATGCCCCTTGAAGAATCATGCATCATTGCCGATGCCGTATCCACTCCCTATCATGCCGTGAAAAACAGAGCTCAGGTCGGGCCGGGCGACTCTGTCGTTGTCCTCGGATGCGGGGGTGTGGGGATAAACGTGGTTCAAATGGCTGTCGCTGCAGGAGGTTCAGTCACCGCGGTGGACATCGTGGACAGCAAGCTGGAAATGGCCAAAAGGCTGGGAGCCAAGAACACTATCAATTCATCAAAGAAAAACGATAAAGTTATGATGACTGAGATAAGAGATCTCACGGACGGCGGCGCGGACATCTGTATCGAAGCCATCGGGAATCCCAAGACAATCGAGATGGGCCCGAGCCTCCTCAGGCCAGGTGGACGTTATGTTCAGGTTGGCTATTACCACAAAGCAGTCCCTTTGAATGCCGGACGGCTGATGTTCAGAGAAATAGAAATTCTCGGTGCGATGGGATGCCGGCCAGTGGATTATCCGAAGATCATAGAGATGATCAGGCTCAAACGGATTCAGCTTGAGCCCGTGATCACACACCGGTTCAAACTCGA
>SOIA01000254.1 GCA_004378665.1 Candidatus Aminicenantota bacterium | reverse complement strand
GGGCTGACGAATCAGTTTGCCTGACTGTCTCTTTATCACGGAAATAAAGATGCTTACAACAGGACGTGTATGTTATCATTTTTTTAGAGACTGCATAAACACTTTTTGTGGAACGAGCGTAATAGAAGTGAAAGAATCAAGCAGCATGAATGATAATCAGCTGGTAAGGGAATGTCTGCGTGGAGATGTGGAGGAGTTTCGGAAAATTGTGGAGAAATACAGAGGAAAAGCGATGGCAATGGCTTTGAATATCTTGGGAAACAAGGAAGACGCCGAAGATGCCTGTCAGGAAACGTTTTTGCAGACCTACCGCAACCTGGACAGGTTCGATATCGGGAAGAGTTTTTCCAACTGGCTCCTCTCGATTCTTTATAAGCGCTGCATGGACCAGTTGAGGAAAAGACGCCGGTTCTTTGTTTTTTATAAAAAAGCAAAACATGAAGCCGAAGGAGTTATTCGTTCCCCGGCTCTGAATCCATCGACTCAGAATCCGCATCTTCACACACTCCTGGAGAGGTTGAGTCCCAAAGAAAGAAGCTCGATTTATCTCTGGGCGAGTGAGGGTTACACGAGTAAAGAGATAGCCGAAGTGTTGAAGTGCTCTCCAAATACGGCCAGGATTCACCTTCACAAGGCCAGGAAGAAAATCAAATCTTTACTGGAGAAAGAAAATGCTTAAATGCAGATTGATTGATTTTCTCTTCACCCTTTTTCCCATAAAGCGCTGGCAGGGATTTTTAATCCGCCGCCACATCCAGAAATGTCCGGCATGCCTCGGCAAATTGGCAGATGCGGAAGAGGTGAAACCTTTCTTGATCCAGGAAGGTGAAATCGAGAATCTGGAGGGTCTTTGGCCCGCAGTCAAAGCCAGGCAAGGTGAAGGCAGGGGAGACGTGAGAATTCCTCTGCGCCGGTGGAGATGGGTGTATGCCTCTGCTTTCCTGGCTGTGGCGTTTGCAGGATTAGTCTGGCTCAGTATTATTTTCTTCTCTGGTAGAGGTCCTTCAGAGGACCCCCTCAAGGGACAGTTCCAGATTAACTTTATAGAGATTGAGAACGAACCGGCCCAGGCTTATGTTTTTCGTCCCCAGGATTCGAATACGTATTTTGTCTGGGTTGAAAAGAAATCCTAAAGGAGGATTATCATGTTTAAGAAAAAAGCAATTGTGTTCATCGGGTGTTTTCTGGCAGTATCAATGG
Organism: Candidatus Aminicenantota bacterium; assembly: GCA_004378665.1. Taxonomy (GTDB): domain Bacteria; phylum Acidobacteriota; class Aminicenantia; order Aminicenantales; family Aminicenantaceae; genus SOIA01. Next base: position 591 of record SOIA01000254.1, on the reverse strand, counting down.
TTTATCTCCAGGCAACAGAAAAATTGAACATCAAATTGAGAGTCTATGAAGGCGCTAAAGAAGGAACTCCTGAGCCGCTCCGATTCGTGACTTCCTCTTTTCTCCAGTCCACAGTCTCTGCGGCAATCCAAACCGAGTTTGAACTGGAAAAAGAGAGAGAAAAAATCAAGAGAGTCTTTAATTTGCAGGATGTGAACCTGTTGACCGAGGCGGATTTAGTCGTCGGGGAAAGAGTGCAGGACATCGCACGGCATTATTTTCGCCTGAACGGCAATGAATACAACTTAATGATTAGGTTGATCGAATGGAAAGGCATGGGGCAATTTGCCATTTTTGTTAATGAACTCGTTGAGGATAAACCAAAGAATATATTGACAACAGGAATCACTCTGCCTGGAGGCAATGCCGCTGTTTTCGGGTTTGAAGATAAAAAAGGCAAGCCTTATTTTCTCTCTTTTCACATCACGAGTGTCATCGGACCTGATGGTGAGATCTTTCCTCCTCCGCCTCCACCGCCACCTCCTCCACCCAAAAAAGTGGATAAGGACATGCTCCTGCCTCCTCCGCCTCCAACCGAGGAAGAACTCAAAG
>SOIA01000288.1 GCA_004378665.1 Candidatus Aminicenantota bacterium | reverse complement strand
GGACATATCGGGCTTATTGGCGTTCTCAATGCATGTGTACAGTATGTTCGGGTTTCTATGGTAAATGTCGATTCCGATACGTCCGAGCATTCCGCCGGGAAGCCCGCCACCGAGTTTGGTCCAGGTTTTGCCAGCGTTCGTTGTTTTGTAAATCGCGCTTCCCGGGCCACCCAGGTTGAAGGTCCAGGGTTTCCGTTCTTTATCGTAGGTGCAGGCGTAAAGTATATCCGGGTTGGTCGGGTCCATGGCCACATCCACGACACCGATGTCCTTGCCGTCGGATTGAACAGCCAGTACTTTCTTCCATTTCTTTCCGCCGTTGGTTGACTTGTACAATCCCCGCTCCGGATTCTCCGAGTATAGATGTCCGAGGGCTGCCACATAGATGATGTTCGGATTCTTGGGATGGATGATGATGCGGCCGATATGATGGGATTCTTCGAGACCCATGTGCTTCCAGGTTTTCCCGGCATCTGTGGACTTGTACATTCCGTCTCCCCAGTAAGAGCTTCTGGAGTTGTTGGCTTCTCCGGTTCCGACCCAGACAATGTTCGGATCTAACGGGGCTACAGCGATATCGCCGATGGAAAAGACTTTCTCAAAATCGAAAATCGGCTCGAATGTGATGCCGCGGTTCGTTGTTTTCCAGAGGCCGCCAGAAGCTGTCGCCGCATAGAAAGTGTGAGGATGCTGAGTCGGCACAGCAAAGTCCACAAACCTTCCGCTCTGGCGAGTCGGCCCGATCGCACGGTAATCGAAACTCTTCAAAAGGTCTTCCGTGACATCCTGGCCCATCAAATCAGAGGGGAAAGCCCACACTAAACAGAATAGAAAGATGATTGCCGAAAATTTGAAATGATTTTTCCTGTTTTTCATGATTCACTCCTTGGATGGATTTGATGTATATTTTTGATAAAAATAAGGGATTGGGATTTGAAGATGTGGTTTTACTAGGTTGTACATACACCAGCCATTTGAAAAAATTAGAATATAAAATAATAAATCAGATAGATACAAAGGTCAACGAGAAAATGAAAAGTGAACATTAGACCTCGGGGATGGTTTTCAGATAGAATAAGCTCAAGGAGAAAGCGATGGACCGATTCAAACACATCTCGAAGTCATGCGTGTATCCGGCAGTATTGATAGTATTCCTGTCTCTCCTCTCCCCTCCTCCGTATCTTTTATCAGAGGAGATTCCCTACGGGACCGGCACATGGGATTCAGACACTTTCGGCAATCACCGAGTAGTGGTCCGTGTGAATCAAAAAGCGGATGCTGTGTGGGTCCACATTCAGTGGCGGAGGAGAGATGTTGACCCGGAGAAGAAAAACATCCTACTCATCGACGCACAAACCGGCACCAGAGTCAAAAATCTCTGTCGGGTGGATATCAACAGGGAATTCGGTAATCTGGTCTTTCAGCCGATGATAGTTCCCGGAGAATATTATGTATACTACATGCCTCATGTCATGTCCGGACGGAGCAATTACCCGAGTGTGACTTACCCGGAACCCGAACAGACCGCAGAACAGGAGTGGCTTGAACGTCATGAATTGACACCGGACAAATTGCCAGGAATCAAAAAAGAGAGATTTCCGGTTGCTCAGGTTGTTGAGATTCAATCGATCGATGAGCTCAACAGTTTTTATCCGATGGAAGTGATCGCTACGGCAGAGGAAGTCGAGAAAATACTGAAAAGTCATCCCGACTCCGATTACCTTCTGTTTTCAGAAGACCGCAGATTCCCCATCCGTATGTGGAAGGACCTTCCCTTCAGATGGATTCGAAAAGGACCCGCAACCACATTCCGGGGAGATGCCGCCAGAGGAGAGTTCTATGCTTTCCAGATCGGTGTTTTTGCAGCAAGGAAAGCGATTGAAGATATCGACGTCTCCTTCAGCGAGATGAAGCACGCCACATCCAAAACGAATATTCCGGCCTCCGCTCTGCGCTGCATCAACGTCAGCGGGATTAACTGGGACGGAGAAGAACTGGACAAAATCTGTCCGGTGGACAAGGGAAAAGTCCAGCCTCTCTGGTGCGGAATCGAGATTCCCCTGGATGCGCGTCCGGGCAAATACGAAGGGACAGTCACCGTCAAGCCAAAAGATATGAAGGAAGCCTCAATCCAGCTCATTATAAACGTCACACAGGAAACTTTGGTGGATGCGGGTGACAGTGAGCTCTGGAGACATTCGCGTTTGCGCTGGCTGGATTCCAAGATTGCTTTTGATGATCATACTGTTCCACCTTTCACTCCGATAATTGTGCAGGGCAATACCTTCAGCATTCTTGGCAGAAAAGTGAGAATCGGGAAGACAGGATTCCCTGAGCAGATCCAGAGCCTGTTCGCTCCTGAAGTGACGCATATCATCGACAAAGGACGCGATATCCTCTCCTCTCCCATTAATTTGATAGTTGAGGATACAAAAAATAATCTTTTTCATTGGGAAGGAGATGGAGCCTCTATAACCAAGGTCAGGCCCGGAGTAGTAATCTGGGAGTCAAAATCCGAGTCCGGTGCTATGATAATGGACTGTGAAGCCCGGCTGGAGTGTGACGGTTTCCTCGAGTTCAAGGTCGAATTGAGCTCTAATGAGAACATAGGAGTTAAAGACATTCGGCTTGAAATTCCGATTATCAAAGACGTAGCCAGGTACAGCATGGGGATGGGCCTCAAGGGTGGATTCCGTCCCCAGACATTCCACTGGAAATGGGACCAGAAGAAAAACCAGGATTCCGTTTGGATCGGTGATGTCAATGCCGGCCTGCAGGTTTCGTTCAGAGGAGAAAATTATTCGCGGTCCCTAAACACCAATTTTTATCACTCCAAACCCCTGAATATGCCTCCCTCCTGGTACAACGGCGGAAAAGGCGGATGCAGGATCGAGGAATCTAGAGAAAACACAGTGCTGGTTACGTCCTACAGCGGGCCGCGGACGATCAGTGCCGGCGAAACGCTGCATTTCCATTTCAACCTGCTTCTCACGCCGTTTAAAACAGTGGATACAAAAAGTCACTGGGAAAACCGGTTTTACCATGCGTATAAACCGATAGACGAGATAGCCAGAACCGGAGCGAACACCATCAACAATCATCATGCCAACCAAGTCAATCCCTACATCAACTATCCTTTCATCCACACCCAGCAGATGAAGGATTATGTGAACGAAGCTCACAATAAAGGCTTGAAGGTCAAGATCTACTACACGATCCGGGAGCTGTCCAACCGAGCGGCTGAGATTTTCGCGCTCCGGAGCCTGGGAGATGAAATCTTTTCGCCCGGTCCTGGGGGTGGATATTCCTGGCTTCAGGAACATCTTGATTCCAACTATATCGCGGCCTGGTTTGTTCCCCGGCTCAAGGACGCTGCGATCATCAACAGCGGCATGTCGCGCTGGCACAATTACTATCTCGAAGGGCTCAACTGGCTGGTCCAGAATATCGGGATAGACGGGCTTTATATCGATGATGTTGCCTATGACAGGACAACCATGAAGAGAGTCCGGAAGATCCTGGACCGTGGCCGGAAAGGGGCCCTGATCGATCTGCATTCCGCAAACCAGTTCAATCCGAGGGATGGTTTCGCCAACAGCGCCAATCTTTATCTCGAGCATTTCCCTTATATCAACCGCTTATGGTTCGGGGAGTACTTCGATTACGATTCCTCTCCGGATTTCTGGCTGATCGAACTCTCGGGAATTCCGTTTGGAATCATGGGCGAGATGCTTCAAGGCGGTGGGAATCCGTGGCGGGGCATGCTATACGGAATGACCAGCCGCCTTCCCTGGGCAGGAGACCCCAGGCCGTTATGGAAGATCTGGGATGATTTCGGAATTCAGGAAGCGCGGATGAAGGGATACTGGTCTCCATCATGTCCGGTGAAAACGGAAAACCCGGATGTCCTGGCGACTGCTTACGTTAAAAAGGACACCGTCCTGGTTTCAATCGCCAGCTGGGCAGAGGATATCGTTCTCTGCAAGCTGGAGATCGACTGGAAAACACTGGGGATGAACCCGGAGAATATGAAGCTTCATGCTCCGTTCATAAAAGAGTTCCAGGGAAAAACCACCTTCAAGCCGACCGATATGATCCCCGTCGAACCAGGCAAGGGCTGGCTTTTGATACTCAGCGAGAAGAAATAGAATAGAAGAATTCGTTCACTCTTGACCTTCATTTTTCCGATGATATAAGCTATTGACAGTTGTTGATTGGAGAAAAAGAGAAAAACGGAGATAAACCGTTAAGCAGAGACTTCTGGCTTCTCTTTTTAACCGGATAAACTGACTCATGCAAATGTTCGTGTGTTCCGCACAAAACAAGGCCCTAAAGGTCGGAGTTTTCCTTATGGCTGCCCTGCTGATAATCCCCTCTCAGAGTTTTGACCAATCCGTTCAAGAAGCAAGCTTTGAAAGAAGCGATTATGTGATACTGCTCCATGGGTTGGCCCGCTCGTACCGCTCGATGGACAAAATAGAGAAAAGCCTCTCAGACATTGGCTACAGGGTGATCAACGTGGATTATCCTTCTACCGAGCATCCGATAGAGTATCTTGCGGAAAATGTGCTCGGAGCAATTATCGAACGCTTTCCCACAGACTCTGGAATTAAGATCCATTTTGTCACCCACTCAATGGGAGGAATCATCGTTCGCTATTATTTAAATCATCACAAGCTCAAAAGTCTCGGCCGTGTCGTGATGCTCAGTCCGCCCAACCAGGGAAGCGAACTGGTCGATCATCTCAGAGACACATATCTGTATAAAAAGAAGAACGGGCCGTCCGGTCAGCAGCTGGGAACGGATAAAGAGAGTGTTCCACGAAGCCTTGGTCCGGTGGATTTCGAACTGGGCGTGATTACCGGCAGTTTGAGCTTTAATCCCGCTTCCTCTATGGTCCTTCCGGGAGCGGACGACGGGATTGTCTCTGTGGAGAGTGCGAAAGTCAAAGGCATGACAGATTTTATCGTGATGCCGAACAGCCATACGTTTATCATGAAGAGCAAATCTGTGATCAAGCAGATTATCCATTTTCTGGAAAATGGAGAGTTCAATCATCCAGAATCCAGGAAGGAATGAAGTGAGATGCTAAAAATCTCAATCTCGGCACATGAGTAAACGGAGGGAGTGAAGGTGGAATCATGACAGATACGGTCAGTATTCCTTTATGGTTGGTGATTATCGGCTGCGGGTTAGTTGGCTGGGCTCTACTGGACCATATCCTCCTCCCCAGTGTGAGATGGTACATCCGCAGACGTGTCAACATCGTCATCAAAGAAGTCAACAAAAAGCTTGATCTTCAGCTTCCCGCGTTCAAGCTGACAAAACGGAAGATACTCATCGACCGTTTGATGTACGATTCCCAGGTTCTTAAAGCTGTGAAAGAATACTGCATGGAGAACAATGTTCCCAACGAAGTGGCGATGGAGAAGGTGGAACGCTATGCGAGAGAGATCGTTCCCGCATTCAATGCCTACCTCTACTTCCGGATCGGCAGATGGCTGAGCAAATTCCTTTCGAGGCTTCTCTACCGCGTGAGGATCGGCTTTGTCGATGAGGAGGGCCTGGAAAAGATTAATCCTCGATCGAGCGTTGTGTTTGTCATGAACCACCGAAGCAACATGGATTATATCCTGTTGGCTTACCTGGCGATAAACAGAGTGGCGCTGAGTTTTGCGATGGGTGAATGGGGAAGGTTCTGGCCGGTGCAGCAGCTATCCAGCGCAATGGGAGCTTTTTGTATCCGGAGAGGTTCGAAAAACCTGTTGTACCGCCGGGTATTAGAGCGTTACGTGCAGATGGCCACCGATGCCGGAGTGGTTCAGGCTGTCTTTCCTGAAGGAAAGCTGACCAAGGATGGGAAATTATGCCCTCCCCGGATCGGCCTGCTGGATTA
>SOIA01000263.1 GCA_004378665.1 Candidatus Aminicenantota bacterium | reverse complement strand
GAAAAAATCCTGGAAGGCTGATCCTGTAAAATCAAGTCATAAAAAGGCCCCATCGTATCTGATGGGGCTTTTTGCTTTACGACTCAGGACTCATATGTTATAAATGACTCAGGTAGAAAAATGGATGTACCATCTATCATAATCTTAGTTTTTTCATTCCTGTTCGCCCTCACTGTGCACGAAGCCTCTCACGCGTGGGCCGCCTATAAACTGGGAGATCCCACTGCCTACAGTATGGGGAGAGTCTCTTTTAATCCTCTTGTTCACATCGATCCCATTGGCACGGTAATTTTTCCGTTTATCATGTTGATAATGGGCCTGATCCCGATCGGCTGGGCCAAACCTGTTCCTGTCAACCCTCTCAACCTGAGAAATCCCCGTCGAGACAACCTCTGGATATCGGCGGCCGGTCCCGCTTCGAACCTGACCGTGGCCACAATCTCACTCATTCTTATAGTCTTTCTGAAACTCATCAATCCCAATGTTGTGTACTTCCTCAGAGCAAACCTCTCTCAAATGGGAGGATTCTCCAGAGGTTTCTACCCTTTAGGAGTGCTTGCCCTCATCCTGTACTTCATGGCCTACGTCAACTGCCTGCTCGCTATCTTCAACCTCATCCCCATACCTCCGCTGGATGGAAGCGGCGTCCTGATGGGTTTTCTTTCTGAAGAAGCCATACAGAAATACGAACGCATCCGCCCTTTCGGTTTTCTGATTCTTCTGGCTTTAATATACCTCGGCATACTTCGGATCCTGATGATGCCTGTATTCATCGTCATAAATGCCATTGCACTTAGTTAAAATGAATAAAAAAAAGAAAAAAGTCGTTCTCAGCGGATTACGGCCGACAGGACCCTGCCATCTCGGCCACTTGGCTGGAGCATTCCGTAACTGGCTCAAATTCCAGGAAGAGCACACATGTTTCTACAGCATCGTGACATGGCACGCATTTAGCTCTGAATACCAGAATTCGAAAATCATCAAAGATTTCACCTTTGAAGTGGCGCTCGACTGGCTGAGTGTCGGATTGGGCCCGGACAAAAGCGTCATTTTCGTTCAATCCGATGTCAAAGAGCATGCGGAACTCTATCTTCTCCTCTCAATGATCGTTCCCCTTCCCTGGCTGCAGAGAGTCCCGACCTTTAAGGAGATGCAGAGAGAGATTCCGGATAAGGACCTGAATACCTACGGATTCCTAGGATATCCCGTACTTCAAACAGCGGATATCCTTATCTATAAAGCCAATGCGGTGCCCGTAGGAGAAGACCAGGCTTATCATCTAGAGCTTGCTCGTGAGATCACGCGGCGATTCAACCGCCTCTACGGAAACATCTTCCCTGAGCCTCAGACCATCCTCACAGAAGTCCCGAAGCTTGCCGGAACAGACGGCCGCAAAATGAGTAAATCCTTCGGGAATTCCATCCTCCTCAAGGACTCACCAGAGGTCATCCGTCAGAAAATATCCCCGATGATCACCGATACACGGCGCAAACGGAGGACTGATCCCGGGGAGCCGGATGACTGCCCGGTGTTCACCTTGCACAAAGCCTTCGTGGAAAAAGAAAAAAGAGAGGAACTGACGAAGGGATGCCGAACAGCCGGAATAGGCTGCCTGGAGTGCAAAAACGTCGTCATCGAAAGCCTCATCGAGCTTCTTGCTCCTTTCAGGGAGAAGAGAAGCCAATTCGAAAAAAATCCCCAGCGTGTCTGGGATATTCTGGAGGAGGGCAACACGAAAGCCCGCCAGGTCGCTCAAAAGACTATGGAGGAAGTCAGGTCTGCGATCGGCCTTGATTAGAGCA
>SOIA01000378.1 GCA_004378665.1 Candidatus Aminicenantota bacterium | reverse complement strand
GAATTATTCGACTAAACTTATGACCTTGTTAGGCTGGCTGGGCAGGGTATATTCACAGTCAACCCCTTTTGCTTCTTTTCCCCTCAAACAGCCAGCGCCCCCCTTTTTTCAACATTTTCAAAGAATACGGGCTTATCCCGGAGCATGCGTTGTTTTTAACTGGATTGAGAATGGAATGAGAGAGTTCAGATATCCGGGCCATTTTGCCGGCGACTCCGCACATGCATGTTGAATTGAAAAACGGTTTCCTTGATTCAGGGCGCGTGGAAGGATCTCTCGGCTTGGCTGTTTTTGGGTTTTTTTTATTTTTTTTAAAAAAAATTATTATTAATACATATAGCATGTGATTTATGTTATAATGATAAAAAATCCTGTTTGGCTGGCTGGGCAGGACACCTACCAATAATCCCCTTTTGCTTATTTCCCTAGAACAGCCAGCTTTCTCTCCCCTCATTTTTTTCTTTTTGAATTTTTCGGAGTTTATCTCATGCTCCTTCCGATTCGCGCAATATCCGCAGATAGATAAAGATAGGAAGCTTTACCTGTAATGCTTTTTAAAGGGAGGAAACCCCAGTACCGGCTGTCATAGCTGTTATCGCGGTTGTCTCCCAGCACAAAGCATGAGCCCCAGGGGACGATCACCGGACCATAATTGTCCCTGATGGAATCGGTGTCAGGAAAATCTTTTTTAGCGAAGATTCGGCTGTCCTCATGGGTTTTGTAATCCTCCTGAAGAGGGCTGTTATTCACGTACACCCACTTGTTTCTTATCTCGAGTTTTTCCCCTTCCAGGCCGATCACCCGGCCGAGAAATTCTTTGGTCGGGTCTTCGGGAAATTTGTAAACGACCAGGTCTCCCCTCTGCAACTTTTTGGACCCGTGGTGTTTGATGTTGACCATGACATAATCCCCCTCCCGGAGAGTCGGCTGCATCGATCCTGATTGAATTCTGTATCCTCTGATACCCAGAACGTCCTTGACGAGGAAATCGGTGGAGATGAAGTCTATTCCAAAAGTCAGGAGAGCAATCAGTAGGTAAATATACCACTTGTTGTATGACTTCAGCCTGATCTCTTTGATCTTAGCTGCCGCGAACCAAGCTTCTAACACTATGAACAGCCAGAAGAGAAGCGTGATCATGATGATAGCGGCTAAGCCATAAAAAGAGAACTGCAACCCGGTAAAAGACAGGAGGACAATGAGCAGGTTAGTCGCACAGAAAAAAATGATCCCCTTGATCATCTGGCCGTTATAGACCTGTCCGAGTCCGGGAGTCACAGAAGACAACAGGGCCGCGATGATTGGCTTTCTTTTCATGGCTGTCAAGTCATCTCCTTCTCTTACGACCTGTTGGCCTTCCGTGAGTGGGCCGATTTTTGGGATTCTTTAATAATTCTCCTTAAATCAGGAAAAAAATCAAGGCGAATAAAAAAGGAGTTTTGTTTTTAATTTTTTGATGGTCTGGAATGACTAAAGAGATGGAAAAGCCGCAGTGAAAACTTTCATTTTTATGAGAATTATCGTCAGGCGGGGAATTGAATTTGAAAGGAATGGTGGTCGAGGTAAGCATTGGAACTGCTTATATCTCTTCGCCCGCCTGACGACTTCATGTTCATATTATTCTTAAGCCCGATTATTTTTTCTATCCTCAACGATAGGATTTGTCTTCTTTTTCATTTTTTTATCCTCAGTCGAAAGTGATACCCTGTCCCTTCCTTTTTGTCCAGTCTGACCTCGCCGTGCAGCTGGTCTTTTGCGAGTATGTTCACCAGATACAAGCCCAGTGACTTCGTGTTTTTGAAATCCATGCCTTCTGGCATGCCCACTCCATTGTCGCGGACAGTCAGTTCGATCTCGTTTGCGTTTAAGGGGCGCATCGAGATTTTAATTTCGCCTTTTTTTCCGTTTGGAAAAGCATGCTTCAAAGAATTGGAGACAAGCTCGTTTATGATTAAACCGCAGGGTATGGCGGTGTTTATGCTCAGGATGATATTTTTAATGTTGATTTTCAGCTTGACGGCATCCTTGCTGATTCCGTACGTGGTGAACAGGTGATTGGTCAGGCCTCGAATGTAGTCCGCCACATCGATCCTGGCGAAATCTTTGGATTGATACAGTCTCTCATGGATGAGAGCCATGGATTTGACACGGTTTTGACTGCTCTTGAACAGCTCTAAGGACTTTTCATCTTTGATGTGCCTGGATTGCAGGTTGAGGAGACTGGATATGATCTGCATGTTGTTTTTCACCCGGTGATGAACCTCTTGAAGAAGTATTTCTTTTTCTTTGAGCGATGCTTTGATCTGCTCATCTGCTTTTTTATGCTCGGTAATGTCTCGGTAGATGCCGTAGGTCCCGACCGGCTCTTCGTCGATTATAATCGGAGACGCAAGGACCGACACGTCAATCAATGTTCCATCCTTGTGGCGGCGGATGGCCTCAAATGCGGCTCTCTCTCCCTTCGTAACATTCTGTGTGATCGATGTCGCTGTCTTCTTGAGGTCCGCAGGGACGATCAGTTCATCCAGGACCTGCCCGACAATTTCCTCTTGCGTGTAGCCGAATAAACGCGTGAATTCCTGGTTTATCTGGCGCACTCTGCCCTCGTTGTCAGCCATAGTAATGGCTTCTTGAGCGCTTTCAAACAAATGGTCAAGATAGACTTTCCTGGCATGCAGCTCTTTTTCTGCCTTCTTGCGTTCGGTGATATCGATCGTCTGCATGACAACACCCAGGAGGTGCCCTTCTCGATTCCAGAGAGGTTCCCAGGTGCTCGAAGCGTACCAGACATCTCCGTTTTTTTTAACCGCTTTGTATTCGAAGTTTTTTCCTCCTGTTCCTTTTTGGAAAGTCTGCTTGAAGATCTTCTTTGCTTTGGGTGTGTCATCCTTGTGAACCCACCATTTCAATTCTTTTTGAAGCTCTTCTTGTGTGTAGCCTGTGAGTTTTTCACAGTGGGGACTGGCATAGATATTATTCCCCTTGATGTCGGAAATCATCAGCATGCCCGGTGCGGTCTCGACCATTGTTCTGAAGCGCTCTTCATTCTCCCGGAGTGCTTCCTCCGCATCCTTGCGTTCGGTAATATCGATGATGGCTACCTGGATGGCGGGTTTTCCGTCGAAGGTGATAAGACTGACAAATATCTCCATCCACATGACCGTACCGTCTTTCCGGAAAGCGCGAAATTCATAATGATTCGGTTGGGATTTACCTTCCAGGCGGCTTTTCAGACGTCCCCACACAAGCTCCTGGTCGTCAGGATGTACCAGTTCCGTGACTTTCTTTGGCGGAAAGGACAAAAGCTCCTGAATGGTGTATCCGGTGATTTTGACCAGGGCCCTGTTGGCAAAGACGATGCGGGAATCCTGAAATATAATGACTCCCTGGAGCGATTTTTCGATCAGCTCTCTGTATTTCTTCTCGCTCTCCATCAACTCTGTTTCCGCTTCCTTCCTCTCGGTGATATCCGCCAGAGATCCCTGTATTCCGATGACGCGGTTTTCTTTGAAAACCGGTCGGCTTGAAGAAAGAATCCAGCGGATCTTTCCGGATTTCGCGATGATTCGATACTCATGAGATTGGCTCTTTCCCGAGAAAATTTTCTGGACGCCCTCTGCCGCCCGCGGCAGATCGTCCTTATGAATCAATCCACCAAAGGCTTGACCTTCGATCTCCTTAGGGGTGTAGCCAAAAAGAGATTTGACCGCAGGGCTGACGTAGAGGACCTTGCCGTTTTTATCGAGAGAATAGATGACTTCACTCAAATTCTCTATCAAGTCCCGGTGTTTCTCTTCGCTTTCTTTGAGCGCCTCCTCCGCTCGCTTCCGTTCGGTGATGTCCCGCAGTACGCCTTCGACTCCGTCCGGCTCTCCATCTTCTCCGAAAGTGATGTGCGCGCTCATCGAAGTCTCTATCACGCTTCCGTCTTTCGTCTTGAGCTGGAGTTCATAATCGTTGACGGCTCCTGTTTCCTTCAACTTTTGAACAAAGGTTTCCCTGTCTTCCGGCTTAAGATAAAAATCTGTCACCGGATGACCGATGATATCTTTGGGGTCATACCCTGCATGAATGCGAACCGAGGGACTGATGAGTGTGATCCGTCCTTCCTTATCCGCCTGGTAGTACACGTCATGGAAGGACTCGAAGATGGCCCGGTATTTTTCTTCACTCTCTTGCAGGGTGGCTTCTGCCTTCTTCCGCTCAGAGATGTCTCTCATAACACCCTGCACCGCGATGATTTTTCCGTCTTTTCTTACGGGAGTAATATTTATTTCTGTGGGAATGATTTTGCCTTTGGGATTCAGTTGGTTGATCTCTAAATGCTTGACCTCTTCTCCCGAAAGAACCTGATTCAGCGCTTTTATGGTTTTTGGCATGTCGCTCATCGGTGTTGTTTTCTTAAAATGTCTTCCGATCAGGTCTTCGAGTTTATACCCATAAATTGATTCTGCATTCGGGCTCACGTACTGGATGAATCCTTGAGGGGACAGTTGAAAGATCACGTCTCTGACGTTCTCCAGAATGATCTTGAGTTTCGCTTCTGACTCTCGAAGCGTCTCCTCCATCCGTCTGCGTTCTGTAATTTCTTTGTTCAGTTGTTTGTTGGCGCTCAGAAGCTCGGCGGTCCGGACGGCCACCCGCTGCTCGAGCTCGTCATGCGTTTCATGCAATTCCTCTTCCATTTTTTTTCTGTAGCTGATGTCCCTCGCAGTTCCGAGGGCGGCCACGATATTTCCCTCAGAATCAGAGATGGGTGTGGCATTATTGAGGATGTGGATGTATTTGCCGTCTTTGGTCTTGTATCTGTATTCCATGTTATTGACCGCTTTACCTGCTACGATCTGAGCAAACTGCTGTCTCACTTTGTCCGTATCTTCGGGATGGACCAATGCGAATCCGTTGATCTTACTCATTTGTTCTTTGGAATAGCCCAAGCATTTCTTGAACGCCTTATTGGTAAAGAGAAAGTTTCCCTTAAGATCAACCGTGAACAGCATGTCGGTCGAGGATTCAACCAGTAAGCTGTATTTTTTTTCAGACTCCTTCAATAACTCCTTTTCCTGCATCCGTTCGATTTCCGTGAGTTCTAATTCTTCATTCCGCTTCTGCAACTCAGCGAGTTCCGCGATGAGCTGTTCTTTGCTTTTTTCACCGTTTTTCATTTTAGATTCCCCTTTTGAGGAATTGTGGGTCCCGGTTTATGAGATGGATGTGGGTTTGAGACCGATATGTCATATTTTAGTCTTTCTCATTTTCAGGCTTTCAACCGCCTCGCCATGAGATTCTTGAATTTGTTTGAGCACCTCCGTGATCTTGTGAAATTCGGTGGATTTGTCGAAGAAGAAATCTGCCCCGGCTTCCTGGCATTTTTTCCGGTACTGCGGGTAGGGGTAATTGGTGAACATGATCGTTACAGCAGCGGAATTATCTTTCTTCATTTTCTGAAGGACCTCGATCCCGTTTCCATCGGATAACCGGATGTCCAGTATCACCACATCTGGAATGAGTTTTTGAACGGAATTCAGGGCCTCGCGTGCGTCTTGGGCCTGGCCGATCGCCGTGACTCCGGGAAGCTCGGATATCATGGATATCAGTCTTTCCCTTAAGAGAGCCGAGTCATCCACCACAAGGACTTTCATGAGGAGTTCCCTGATATTTCGTTTTCAAGAAAAAAAGGGACAGGCCTCTTTTTCCACAACGATGAGGAATGCCTTTAGAAGGAAAAAGGGACCTGTAAAAGGTGAAAAAAGCCTGTCCTCTTTCTTCTTAAAATCTATATTCAAGCTTTTTGCTCCTTGTCGCGATGTCTGGTGAGCTGCAGCAAAATCGGGTGAACGGTCAAAGCTTCAAACGGTGTGCTTTGCGTTTCCAGCTACCTCGACTGATGAGTGACTCTGGTGGAATAGACTATTAAAAAAAA
>SOIA01000353.1 GCA_004378665.1 Candidatus Aminicenantota bacterium | reverse complement strand
GGGCATGGTTCCTCGAAGAGGAGAGCGAGCCGAGGAATAAGTGGATTTTCCTCGCCGGGGAAAATACACGGGCTGACGAATCAGTTTGCCTGACTTTGCTTTATCACAGGAATAAAGATACTTCCACACATTCAGACCTTTGTGGAGCTCCTTGAGTGAATGAATAATCCTAAAGACGTTTTCTCGGTTAATGCGGTTTTTCGGAACCGAGGATTATCCTGGCGTCGACAATGGCACAGCCCTTTCCTTTTTCATAGACAATCAGCGGATTGATATCCAGCTCCTGGATGTCTTCGAAATCTATGACGAGTTGAGAGAGTCTCTTCAAACAATCAGCAATGGCTTCGATATCATACGGCTTTTCTCCGCGGAATCCTTGGAGGATTTTATGCGTTTTTGTCCGGGTGATCATCATGGTCGCGGTGAGTTCGCGGATAGGGGCCAGCCTGAATGTGACATCCTCAAGGGCCTCCACATAGATCCCTCCCATCCCGAACATCAAGATAGGGCCGAACTGAGCATCTCTGTTCATGCCCAGGATGATTTCTTTGCCCTCGGGAGCCATTTCCTCGACGATCATTCCTCTGATTTCTGCATTTGGCTTTTTGGCGAGGACTTTCTTGAGAATTTCTTGGAATCCTCTCCGCACTTCGGTCTTATTCTTCAAGTTGAGCTTGACTCCCCCGAAATCAAATTTATGAAGTATGTCGGGAGAGGCGATCTTCAAGACGACAGGGAATCCTATCTTTTCGGCGGCTTCTATGGCCTGGCGTTCATTCCCAGCCAGAAATGATTTGACCACAGGGAAATTATAAGCCTTGAGGATTTCGTAGGATTCCTGCTCCAGAAGAAACTGGCGTCCTTCTTTTTTAACTGAATCCACGATTTTTTTCGCCCTGGATTTATTCACTTTGTATTTTTTTATACCGGTTTGGGGGCGACGCTTCCATCGTGTGAATTTAGTCATTTCGGAGAGGGCTCTGACAGCCGATTCGGGAAATCTGTAATCCGGGATCCCGTTTTCTTCCAGGATCTCGATTCCTCTGGAGACGTCGTACACACCTAAAAAACAACTCAAGACAGGTTTTTTAAATTCCTTGGACACCTGTACGATTGTTTCGGCGATCTTCTCCACGTCAGTAAAGGCAGTCGGAGTGAGGATGATGATACAGGAATCAACGTTTTTATCTTTGAGTATTTCTCTAAGAGTTCCCTCATACTCCTCATGCTGCGCGTTTGCGATCAGGTCGATAGGATTGTTCAAACTGGCTGTCGGAGGAAGTATTTTTTTCAGAGTTTTCGTAGTGTTGGGGCTGAAGGAGGCAATGTTCATTCCATACCGGATGCATGAATCAGTCGCCAGTATTCCAGGGCCTCCTGAGTTGGTTACGATAGCGACGTTCCCGCCTTTTGGCAGAGGTTGACTGGAAAACGCTTTGACATAATCGAAGATCCCTTCCAGTGTTTCTCCCCTCAGGACACCGCACTGGAGGAATATGGCGTCATAGACTCTGTCTGAGCCAGCGAGAGACCCGGTATGAGATGAAGCGGCTCTGGCTCCGAGCAGCGTCCGTCCCGCTTTGAGTGCGATTATGGGCTTGGGATTGGTCGGGCTGTTTGTGATCTCGCGGGCGATTCTCATGAATTCTCTCCCGTCCGCAAGGTCTTCAAGATACATGAGGATGACATCTGTCTTCGGGTCGTTTTTCAAGTAATCGAGAAGGTCGTTCTCAGTCAGCCCAGCTTTGTTCCCCATGCTGATAAATTTCGAAAAGCCGATATTAGACTCGATCGCATAATCCAGCACGGCCACACACAAAGCGCCGCTCTGGGAAAGGAAGGCGATGTTTCCTTCTTTGGACATTTGGGTCCCGAATGTCGCATTCATGGATGAGACTGGATCGGTGTTGATGACGCCCAAACAGTTCGGGCCGAATAGAGCAATGTCATGTTTTGTGATGATTTTTTTAACTTTTTCTTCCAGCTCTATTCCTTCTCCTCCGATCTCCTTGAATCCGGCGGTGATGACTATGGCTCCCCTGATGTGTTTCTTTCCGCATTCTTCAAGGACTTCCGGAACGAATTGCGGGGGAACGATGATCACAGCCAGGTCGACCACATCGGGGATTTCGATGACGTTGCGATAGCACTTGATTCCCAGGATTCCTTTGGCTTTAGGATTCACAGGATAGACGATTCCCTGGTACCGGCTGTCGATGATATTCGCCAGGAGGGAGTGGCCCACGCTTCCTGGGCGTCTCGAAGCGCCGATGACAGCTATGGACCGTGGATAGAAGACAGAGTTGAGTTTATCGTTGATATTTGAGTTTCTCATCAATTATATCCCTTTTTCATCAATTGTTTCTGGAAACAAAACTTCTTTCCATGTTTCTAACTTCCTGTATTGGTTTTTGACATTGTAATTCTGGAAAGATGAAAAATCAACAAGGAACACTGGATGTCAACATATTTGTTTCCGCGATCGAAAGAGCGGCTGTCCGTTTAGCCGTTTGTGATGTCCATGCTCGTATGCTATATTAAATATTTAAACTCACCCGTTTCATTCAAGAGAAAGGAGCTAGGATGACGACAAAAAGAATATGCTTGAGTCTGCTTTTCATTTCAATTTTGCTTGTCGGAATGTCTTTTGCATCTCAGGAAGCGCGTGTCCTTCGATTCCCGGCTGTGTACAAGGACCAGATCGTGTTCACCCATGCCGGTGATTTGTACATAGTTTCCTCCAAGGGCGGAGTGGCGAGGAAGCTCACCAGCCATCAAGGGTATGAGATATTTGCCCGGTTTTCTCCTGACGGGAAAACTATCGCCTTCACCGGGGAATACGACGGGAATCGAGAGGTCTATCTGATACCGAGTCAGGGCGGGGTGCCCAAAAGACTGACATATACTCCCACTCTCGGCCGCGATTTCGTATGGGACAGAATGGGTCCGAACAATATCGTGATGAACTGGAAGAACGACAGCAAACATGTTGTCTTCCGTTCGCGGATGATCGAGTGGAATGATTTTAACGGTCAACTGTTCCTGGCGTCCGTGGATGGGGGACTTCCTGAACAGCTTCCTTTGCCGAGAGGAGGATTCTGCTCGTTTTCTCCCGATGATCAGAAATTAGCCTATAATCGAATTTTCCGTGAGTTCAGAACCTGGAAGAGATACCGTGGCGGTATGGCAGATGATATCTGGATTTATGATTTTAAAACGAAAAAAATTGAGAATGCGACTCATCATCCGGCTCAGGATATAATTCCCATGTGGAAGGGAAACAGGATTTATTTCCTCTCAGACAGGGATGAGAATGCAAAGATGAACCTTTTTGTCTATAACCTGGAAACAAAAGAGACCCGGAAGCTGACAGATTTTATGGAGTTTGATATCAAATTTCCGTCCATCGGACCCAAAGCGATCGTTTTCGAGAACGGAGGTTACATCTACCGCTTCGATACAGAGACCAGCCAGGCTGAAAAGGTGCCGGTTTACATATCCGGGGACATGCCTTCGAGCCGGAGCCGGATCGTTAAGGTCCATGAGAGGATCACCAATTACGAGATTTCTCCGGCTGGAAACAGGGCGTTATTCGGTGCACGCGGCGATGTCTTTACTGTCCCGGCCAAACACGGAAACACTCGGAATCTGACCGAAACCTCCGGAATTCATGAGCGCAACTCCAAGTGGTCTCCGGATGGACAGTGGATTGCTTTCATATCCGATGCGACGGGCGAAGATGAGATCTACATCATGAAACAGGATGGAACAGGAAAGTCCATACAGCTCACCACTGGCGCAGACACATACAAATACCAGGTTTACTGGTCGCATGACTCGAAGAAATTACTCTGGGCGGACAGGCTTTTCCGCCTCAATTATGTGGACATCCAGACGAAGAAGGTCGTGGAGGTGGACAAGTCCAAAGCTTGGGAGATTGGGAGGTATGTCTGGTCTCCGGACAGCAACTGGATTGCCTATATTAAGCCTGAAGTGGAGTCGATGTTAAAAATATTTCTGTACGACTGCAAGGGCCGGAAGACCTATGAAGTCACAGACGGTTGGTATTCCTCCTATTCACCCGCTTTCGATTCGGAAGGAAAATATCTATTCTTCGTCTCGGACAGGGATTTCGTTCCCTATTACAGCCGAACAGAATGGAACCATGCCTATTTATCCATGGCCAAGATCTACATGGTGACTCTTTCCAAAGACATCAAGTCACCGTTTGAGCCGAAGAGTGATGAAGTTGCGGTGAAGAAAGCAGAAGAAAAAAAGGAGGAAAAGCCGGAAAAAAAGAAAAAGGAAGCCAGCAAGAAAGAAACTTCCAAAGAAGAAAAAAAACTGATCAAAGTCGACCCAGACGGACTCAAAGATCGAGTCATTGCTCTTCCCGTCCAGGTTGCGAATTACTGGCAGATCACTTCAGTCGGTGACAAGATCTACTACATGACCAAAGGAGATCGGGACAAGAACGCCAGTATAAAAATGTACGACCTGAAGCAGCAGAAGGAAACCAGCCTTGGAAACATCAACGGTTATGAGATCTCCCACGACCAGAAAAAAATGCTTGTTTCTCAGAGAACGCCCGGGTCCCCATCCGCCAGCTATGCCATCATCAGCCTGCCGAGCGCTCCGATTAAAATAACCGAAAAGCTGAACCTATCTCAAATGGAAGCCAAGGTGGACTTGAGGAAGGAGTGGAATCAGATTTTCAGCGAGAGCTGGCGCCAGATGAAATATTTCTTCTACGCACCGAACATGCATGATGTGGATTGGGATCGGATGAAACAGATGTACGAACCGTTGGCCCAGTCTGTCCATCACAGGGTGGATTTGACCTATGTGCTCGGGGAGATGATCGGAGAATTGAACGCCGGTCATACCTATGTGGGTGGCGGAGATATCCCTCAGGTGGAGAGGATAAATATCGGCAGACTCGGAGCTCAGTTTGTCAGCGACCCGAAATCTGGCTATTTCAGGATCAGTAAAATCCTGAAAGGACAGAACTGGAACCGCTCCCTCCGTTCGCCTCTTTTGGAAATCGGTGTGAACGTCAAAGAAGGAGACTACATTCTGGCTGTCAACGGAAAGCCCTCCAGCTCCGTGGCCAATATCTACGAAGCACTCCTGAACACTGTGGGAAAGCAGGTCAAGCTGAAAGTGAATTCCGTGCCCGCTGAGAAGGGAAGCCGCGAGGTCGTTGTGGTTCCTATCCGGGATGAGCTGTCGCTTTACTATTACAACTGGGTGCAGGGGAATATCGAGAAAGTCCACAAGGCCACAAACGGAAAGGTCGGCTACATCCATATTCCGAACATGGGGTCTCAAGGATTGAATGAATTCGTCAAGTATTTTTACCCACAGATAAGGAAAAAAGCTCTGATTATAGATGTCCGCAGCAACGGAGGCGGGAATGTTTCTCCGATGATCATCGAGCGGTTGAGGCGGGAAGTGGCCATGATGGGCGTGGCGCGCGGTGCTCCACCCGATCCTGATCCCGGTGCCGTAATGATCGGTCCGATGGTCTGTTTGATGGACGAATTCTCTGCCTCGGATGGAGACATTTTCCCTTATCGTTTTAAGAAACATAAGCTCGGTAAGCTCATCGGAAAGCGGACATGGGGCGGAGTCGTGGGGATCCGCGGTTCCCTGCCGCTTGTTGATGGTGGATATCTCTATAAGCCTGAATTCGCTACCTTCGGGTATGATGAGAAAGACTGGATCATCGAGGGGATTGGTGTTGAGCCGGATATCCACGTGGAAAATGACCCGGCCAAGGAATTTGCCGGAATCGATCAGCAACTGAACAAAGCCATAGAAGTCATCCTCGAAGAGCTGAAGACAAAAGAGAAAGAACTGCCCAAAACACCTCCTTACCCGAAGAAGAAAAAGTAGATTTCTACTCTCCCACGTGCGCTCCCTGCCA
>SOIA01000339.1 GCA_004378665.1 Candidatus Aminicenantota bacterium | reverse complement strand
TCTTCTCGCGAATGATCGAAGAAGAGGAAATTTTCAAGCAGAAGCGCCAGAAGTACTTGCTCTATGATTAATGTTTGCGGACGATCTCCTTCACCCGCATGAGCTGGACCTGATAGGAGCGCTCCATTTCCTCCAATCGGCTGGAGATGTAGCTGACGGTTTCCTTGATGCTGGGGATCAGGATGTGTTCCAGGGCATTGACACGGCGGCGGGTGATCTCAATCTCATGGGAGAGAAGTTCGACAGCCTTCCAGAGCCGCGACATCTCCATTAAGTCCTCGAGTATCTCCTGTATTTTCTTGACACCGATATCGAGCTCGCTTTCCGTTTTGACAAAGTCATAATCAGAGATTTCCTTTTCCTCTATCTCAAATTGAGGAATAGAGATGTTGAAAATCCTTTCCTTCTTCGGAGCCAAGACCAGTTTGCCTTCTGGGATCAGCCTTTCCAGCTCTTTGTGGGAGGAACGGGTGCGGACGAACGCGAAGGACAGAAACGCCTTTTTCATTTTTGCGCTGATGCTGTCCTGGAGTTCAAAAAGCCGACGCATGAGCAGGAGAAAACGCCGCATGATCGCTTCAAGTTTATCCTTGAGAAGCTTGTGCCCCCTCTCTGCCAGAACAAGACGTCGGCGGAGGCGGAGAAGCTCCATCCTGTTCGGGTTAACAGAAAGTCTCATTTTTCTTCAGCATAATATTTTTCCAAATACTCCGGACGAATCCTCTTGAGTTCCTGCCTCGGAATCGTAAAGAGAAGTTTCCACCCCACATCCAGGGTATCCTGTATGGATCGGGACTCAAACTCACCCTGCCTCACAAACTCATCCTCGAAAAGTTCTGCAAACTTCAAGTACAGCTTATCCAGGTCGCTCAGGGCGGCCTCCCCCAGGATCAAGGACAGCTCCCTGGCTTCTTTCCCACGAGCGTAACATGCGAAGAGCTGGTTGAGAACATCCGCATGGTCTTCCCGCGTTTTCCCCTCACCGATTCCTTTGTCTTTAAGCCGGGAAAGGCTGGGGAGCACGTCTATGGGGGGATAGATTCCTTTCCGGTGAATCTCCCGGCTGAGCATGATCTGTCCTTCCGTGATGTAGCCTGTCAGGTCAGCAATCGGGTGTGTTTTGTCGTCTTCAGGCATGGTGAGAATCGGAATAAGAGTTATCGAGCCTGCTTTCCCTTTGATCCTTCCCGCTCTCTCATACATGGACGCCAGGTCCGTATAGAGGTAGCCGGGGTACCCTCTCCGTCCTGGAATCTCTTTCCGGGCAGCAGAAATCTCCCGGAGAGCCTCGGCATAAAAGGTCATATCCACCAAAATCACAAGGACATGCATATCCAGCTCAAAAGCGAGGTATTCCGCGCAGGTCAAAGCCAAACGCGGCGTAGCGATTCGTTCGATCGGGGGCTCGTTCGCCAGGTTGAGAAAGAGCACGGCTCTCTCCAATGCGCCGGTATTCCGGAAATCTTCGATGAAGAAATTCGCCTCTTCGAACGTGATTCCCATCGCTCCGAAAACCACGGCAAATTTTTCCTCTTTGCCCAGCACGACGGCCTGTCGGGCGATCTGGGCCGCGATCCGGGCATGCGGAAGACCGCTTCCGGAGAACAGGGGAAGCTTCTGACCTCTAACAAGGGGATTCATCCCATCAATTGAGGATATACCGGTTTGAATAAACTCAGACGGGTAATCCCGCGAAACAGGATTTATCGGACTGCCTATGATATCCAGCATTTTCTTGGCGATGATTTGAGGCCCGTGGTCCTTCGGCCTCCCCGAACCATCAAAGATCCGACCGACAATCTCCTCTGAAACAGCGAGTGTTTGAGACCGTCCGAGAAACCTCACCTTGGACTTTTCGACACCCAGACCGACGGTCCCCTCAAAGACCTGGACGATGGCTCTCTCTGTCGAGATGTCCAGCACTGTTCCCCGCCGCAAAAAGCCTCCTGCAGCTTCGATTTCCACCAGCTCACCGTATTTGACATCCCTGATCTTCTCAACGATTACCAAAGGACCAACAATATTGGAAACAGTCAAATACTCTTTATACATTGTCCTCTCTCGATCCTTTCTTCTGTAACAGTTTTTTGAAGGCATTGTCGACTTCAATGTATGATTCCAGAAGGCCTGGGTCATCGACAGGAAGAAATTTCATCTTGGAAATCTTCTCCCTAACCTCCAGTTTCAAAATTTCATCCAGGCTCTTCCCCTCCTCCAACGCATTCATTCCCGAATGGTGAAAATGCAAGATTATGCGGATCATCAGATACTGCATCCTCATCGATGTGTAGGTGTCCTGTGGATGGAAGGCATTTTGATGGAGGAAGTCCTCCCGGATAGACCGAGCCGACTCCAGAATCAGCCGTTCTCTGGGCGACAGGGATTCCACACCGACGAGTCTCGCAATCTCCTGCAGCTCTGATTCCTCCTCCAGAAGCTGCATGGCTTCCTGTCTGATGCTGATGAAATCCTCTGCAACCTTGGTGTTTAAATAATCTTTGATGTTCTCCACATACAGAGAATAGCTCAACAACCAGTTAATAGCCGGAAAATGCCGCATGTTGGCCAGCCTGTCATCCAGAGCCCAGAAGACTTTGACCACCTTCAGAGTGGCTTGAACAACCGGGTCGGATAAATCACCTCCTGGTGGAGAAACTGCGCCCATAACGCTCAGGGCTCCGATTCGATTGTCCGAGCCTAAACAAACCACTTTCCCAGCCCGTTCGTAGAACTCAGCAATACGGCTGGCTAGATACGCGGGATAGGCTTCCTCGCCCGGCATCTCCTCCATGCGTCCTGAAATTTCTCGCAAAGCTTCTGCCCAGCGGCTGGTAGAATCCGCCATCAGGGCTACCGAATACCCCATATCCCGGAAGTACTCCGCGATGGTCATACCTGTGTAAATCGAGGCCTCTCGTGCCGCAACAGGCATGTTCGATGTGTTGGCGATCATGACCGTCCTCTCTAAGAGCGGACGTCCGGTATGGGGGTCATCAAGCTCCGGGAAGCTGAGGAGCAGGTCCGCCACTTCATTCCCCCTCTCTCCGCAGGCCACAAAAACGATGATCTGGGCGTCCGACCATTTTGCGAGCTGATGCTGGACCACGGTTTTACCGCTGCCGAACGGACCCGGAATACACCCCGTTCCTCCCTTTGCCAGGGGGAAAAGTGTGTCGAGGACTCTCTGTCCTGTGGTCAGAGGCTCGTCAGGCATAAGTCTTTCATGGACTTCCCTGCTTCTGCGGACCGACCACGTCTGGAACATCTTAACATCCATCATGTTCTTTCCTGTTTGGATCCTTGCGATGGTCTCTTCAACAACGAATTTTCCTTTTTTAATCTCCGCGATCTTTCCTGACAATCCCACAGGAACCATGATCTTATGCATAAGAAGGGGAGTCTCCTGGACTTCTCCCAAAAAGTCTCCCTCTTTAACCTCCTGGCCTTTCTTCACCAGTGGAATGAATTCCCACTTTTTCTCCCGGTCCAGAGGCGGCACTTCGACACCTCGTGGCACAAAGTCTCCCTCCTTGGCCCTGATGATATCCAGGGGCCTCTGGATGCCGTCATAGATGGAGCTGATCAAACCCGGCCCCAGCTCGACACTCAAGGGCTGTCCGGTTAAAAACACGGGCTCTTCTGGACCGATGCCTGTCGTGTCTTCGTAGACCTGGATGAAGGCCAGGTCCTCTCTGAGCTCGATTATTTCTCCGATGAGTTCCATTTCTCCGATCTTCACCATATCGTACATTTTGGCGCCCAAGCAGCTCGACGCCACCACGAGTGGGCCAGCGACACGGATAATCTTACCTTGTTTCATCTTTTTCTCTCTTTTTAACCAAAGAATCCGAACCCGTTGCCTTGACGGCAAGTTCTCTCATCATTCTTTCAAGGTGGTCCGCAACCTGCCTGTAGTCAGAAAATCCAACGACCACAGGACAAAACTTCTCCCTCAAAGCTTCCCTCTCCTTCTTTAAAGACTCAAACAGGCTCTCGTGCAAGAAACAGAGAGCATAATTTTCCTCCCCAATAGTTTTCAAGACCTGTTTGGCTTCTTCCAGGCTTCTGGGAGAAAAAACCTTCATTCCCAGGGCGCGTAACGGGAAGATAATATCCGCCTCACCCACAACAGCGACTTTATCAAACATAGGTTTCGCTGATCCTCTCCTTCAAAAGGTCTACAGGAATCTGGTTGACCTTCCCGACTCCGAGAAGCCGCACAAGCCTCAGCTCTCTTTTTTTCGCTAATCCGTAGGCCAAGACCGGTTCTGGTCCGAACACGATGTATTTGGCTTTTTTCAGGAATCCCATTAAAAAATCTTCAATTCCGCGTTCCAGATCCAGGAACGTCTCCCGATCTTCCAGAGTATCCGCAGCGCTTGCCCAGAGTTCTTTGTACGGAGTGACCTTGAGTTTCTCGCCGATTTCAGCGAAAGAAAGATCAAAACACTCCCGCACCCACTTTTGATCCAGGAAGCCTCCTTGCAAGATCAGGCTCTCGAATTTGTCTTTTGAAAGACCTGAATATTTCGCCCGGAACAAGATCTTCAGGTTGCTCAGGTCGAGCTTATGCCGAATATAATCATGAAGGAAAGAATAGCCACTCTTCTCCACAACAGACATCGCTTCCTCAGGATCATCTTCTAGTTCAAAAATCCTCAAGATATCTTCTTCAAGGAGAATCTTGTCCATTAAACATTTTATCTCTTCTTCTTCTTTCTCGATGAATTCATCCAGCTCGTCTGTATCCTTGATTTGAACCAATTCATCCGTGAAATTCCCGGCATCAAAGATCACCTTTAAGACACACGCCAGGTCTTTTTCCTCAGAGGCCTCTTTAAAAACAGCCTGTTCGATCAAACCTTTCTCCAAAGCACGAATCCGGCCGACCGCATACGCGTATCTGAGCCTGGAGGGTTTTTTCATATTCCCAGGACCTCGACAATTTCATTTTCCATCCTGGAGCGGAGTTCTTCTTTCAATCTGGCCTCATCCAGGGGCTCTTCTCTTTCTCCCTCTTTGGTGATGATCTTCCTCTTCAGACCTGTTTTCTCGAGGATTTTTTTCTGGAAGGCTTTCTCCAGGACTTCCTGGACAAGCTCTTTTTTCCGGGAAAGAATGGCGATCTTCGTCTCCAGCCGAGCTTGGGTGATGAGCCGACTCGCCTCAAGCTGGCCCTGCCTCTCCGCCTCTTTCACCAGCATTTCAGCCAATTCTGATGCTTCTTTTTCAGCTTTTTCTTTTATCCCGTTTGCCTTCTCTCGGCTCTCAAAAAGGATTTTTTCTGCCTCAGCGTTGGCATCATCGATAATCTTTTCCAGAATCTTCTCTAAACTCATGACTTTTCGGTATCTTACAGGCTGATCCCGTTCAACAGCAGTATGGTGATCAGCAATCCCAAGACCGCATACGTCTCTACCAGAGCGGCCATGACAACCGGCTTCATCAGGTCTTTTGGCTGCTTGGCCACCATGTAAACGCCGGAAGCACAGACTTTTCCCTGATGAATTCCCGACACCAGGCCCGCCATAGCCACAGGAAGGCAGGAAATGAGGATCTGCCAGCCTTGAGAGATCGTCACTTCATTCAACGCTCCACCGACTATACCCAGCTTGAGCATGACCAGAAAGGCGCTTAAAAAGCCATAAATCCCCTGAGTTCCAGGAAGGGCCACCAGCAGAAGGAGACTCCCGAATTTTTCAGGATCTTCGGTCATAACACCACTGGAGGCCTGACCGGCCAGCCCGACTCCGATTGCCGAACCGATTCCCCCAAGCACAACAGCAAGAGCTCCTCCGAAAACAGCAAGAGTGAAACCTAACTCCATTTCTTCCTCCTCCTTATATTCTCTTCACACATTTCTATTCAGATAAATTCAATGAATTTGCTTTCAAGCTCAAAAGGTTTGAACGGGCGTCCCCCGGATTTGAAGAATTTACTGAAAAACTCGACAAACTGAAGACGCATGGAGTGGACAAACCCGCCTAAAAAGCTTATTCCAAGATTGAATAAGTGGCCGCCTACGAATATCAAGGCAGCGATCAACCAGCCTACCCATGGGATTCCGAGGGCTGTCTGGCTAAGATTGTTCACCACCATGGCTATGACAGTGGTGGCCAGCCCCAGAGCCAGCAGTCGCGAATAGGAAAGAACATCGGCGAGATACCGTGAGATATCATACAGTCTGTACAACCCTCCGAAAAACCGGGCAAACGGGTTACGGCTCGGATAGCCGAACAAAACGATCCCGGCTGCTCCAACAATCGAGAGTATTCCCCAGATGGATCCTTTTTTCCCTAAAAACAGCACGAGGGAGGGAAGAAGCAACAGCCATCCTCCCTGGACAAATATGGACTGCAGGTACACTTTATTTTTTAGGCCGTTGATCATGCCCAGGAGCGTTCCAAACCAAACCTGGATGAAACCCAGAGCCAGGGCCACGTATAAAAAGGAAAGAGGATCCTCAAGGGGATCCAGAATCATAAGCTTCCGTATCGGAAAACCAAACCAGCCTCCGATAAGAGTTCCAAAAATAACAGTCGATATTCCAAGAATGGAAAGAAGTTTCAGGAACTGCAGCAACCCACCCTTCGGTTTTCCGAATTTGATATACAGGAGGCTCAAAGCGGCGACCAACAGTCCGTAGCCTGCCTCGCTGACGCACAAGCCGACGAACAGGAAAAAAAACGGAGCCAGAGCAAGAGTGGGATCCAACGAGCCCTGTTGCGGCAGACCGTAGAGCTTCGTGATCAATTCAAAAGGTCTTCCGGCCCTGGGATTTTTCAGGATCACAGGAGGATCCTCCTCAGGATGGGGAGCCCGGAAATACAGCTCCACCTCATCTGAATAGGGCTGGAGCTTGGATTCGAGTCTTTTGATATCCGAAGAACGAATCCAGCCTTCTGTGTAAAAAACCTTTTCTGTCTCTCCGATGAATCTCGATGTTGAAATCTTCTCTCGTTCATTCAGAAGAACATCGTGGACAAGCATAAGCCTCTCGCGATGCTCAGCGAGCGTCTGACCGTCTTTGTCTAAACCTGAGAGTTTTTTCCTCTTTTCCTCTATCTCTTGATCTATCTTTCTGATAACGTCCGTGACTTTATCCTCCGTTTCCGCCCTGTTCAACACAGGTTCGGTGAAATAGAGTGGAGCAAAATTCAGTGTTTTGAGAGATGATTCTACAGATTCTTTGTCTCTTTTGAGATACAAAAGCAGAAGAACGAGCTTCCTCTTGTCCCTGTCTATGACCTCAAACCAGAGTGCTTCCTCATCCGCCATCTTTTCAAAATCTTCATACTTCGCCTGAGTTAAAGATCCGATGAGAATCTCTACAGAATTCTCCTCTTTAAAAGTCTGGAGCGGCAGCGCCAACCCCGTAACGGGCGAGAGGAATTCCTTTTCATTCTCTAAAAACCTGATCTCCGAGAGCAGCTCATTCTTTTCTGCTACCAGTCTCTCAACCTGGTCCAAAACAGGCATGTAATCAAGACTCAAGACTTCGTCTCGTTTTTCCCTGTTCAGCTGCGGCCTCTCGGCAAAGAGTCTTTTGGCAAATCCCTTTTCTTCCCATTGAAAAAGGGAGTCTAAGGCATGAGTCAACCGATACAGGGTGTGTTCGAGCTGTGTCACATCTATCGAGGAAGATTCAAGTTCCAACTCTTCAAAATCAGCTTTCTCGATCTGAACCAAGCCCTCTTCTTGAAGAGAGGATAGAACTTTCGATTTCACTCCTGAATGAGCGATGATCTGAACCTTTTGAACCTCAGCGATCGACACGGCTTACAGCTCTCCCTTCTCAAGAAATTCCTTAATTTTTTCAGTGACTCGACTCACTGCTCCGGTCATGGCTTTTTCTGCCTTTTTCTTTAGAGAGACCACCTCTTCCTCGGCTTTTTTATTGATCTCTCCTGCTTCTTTGGCTGCCCGCTGGACTATGGCATTTTTCCTCTGTTCTGCTTTTTGCCTGGCCTGATTCAAATACCGCTCCTTGATCTTTTTCGCTTCGTCATCCGCATCCTGGATGATTTTCGCGGCTTTCGTCTCTCTCGCATCTTGAATGATTTTGCGGGCCTTCTCTTCAGCCTCTCTGATACGCTGGAGCGCATCCAAAGCATCATTTGTTTTCTTATCTTCGGTCATTTGAAAAACCTTTTGTTGTTATGCGCTTTATCTGTTTGTTGTTAAAGATGTTAGGGTGTCATCCTGCAAGGTTATTCTCGACTATCTACCCGAATTAGGAAGAGCTATTATATCCAATGCCTCATTCTTTTTAAAGAAAAAAGATAACGGGGGGAAGCATCTTTATTTCCGTGATAAAGAAACAGTCAGGCAAACTGATTCGTCAGCCCGTGTATTTTCACCAGCGAGGAAAATCCACTTATTCCTCGGCTCGCTCTCCTCTTCGAGGAACCATGCCCGCTCGCCTCCGGATAGCTTCCTAACCAGATTGCCTGACTTCTAAATAAATTGTCACGGAAATAAGGATGCTTCCATAACGGGGTCAGGCTTTGATAAAAGTTGTTAAATTTTCCTTGGAGATTCAAGGGAGTATGTTCGGATAAAGATAATAGGCTCGATAGTCCAGCTTTCTCCGTCTCGACTTCTTTTCCAACGCTCGCAAAGGAGATTTATAGTCGAAAAGAGAGGACTTGAAAAGAATCCACGTTCCGGCATTGATCACATCCTGAAGCAGGGAGATATCCAATCCTTTCTCGACATGAAGAACACACCTTAATCCTGCGTAGATTGCCGCTTTCAACTTATCCAGGATCAGAGCAGGGTCCTCGGCTTCCTGAAAAATACGCTCTGAGGCATGAATCCAGGCTCGGCTCCTTGCCATCTCCTCAAGAGAGAACTCTAATGGCCCGTGATGATAGTAGACCAGCCAGCTCCCTCCTTTTCGGCAGGCAAAAGCCAGTTCGTTGAGCTGTGCTATTTCTCTTTGTTTTTGCCTGTTTGTCACATGAACATAGATTCCGGCCCTGCCCAGGTTTTGAAGGTCTGGAAAAGAGATCGAGCCGGTTTCTTCCTCTGATCCCAAAGGCCCATGAAGGAAATAGGCACAGGTCGCCCCTCCCCTTTTGCATGCCCGACTCACAAGCTCCAACTCAAGAAAATCTGTCCTTGCTTCATCAGATGTGTAGATGTCGGCCCCAGCTTCCGCGAGCCATTCGAGCTGGAATTGATCGAACTTGCCCGTGTCGATCAGACGAAATCTCACGCCTTTTCCTTTGGCGATTTTTGCCGTATCGAGAAGAGACGAGAATTCATACAGGTCATCTCTAAGCGTAACGTCTTCGCCTTTCCTTACAGAAGGCAGGCTCTCAAAAGCCTGATCTTTGCCTTCAGTGCTCATGTCCTTCCTGTTCTCGCTTTTCATCGCCAATCTACAGCATTCAGGCTTGAGCTCGTCTCATTCAACAGGGATTGTTGAACGCCTTTTCTCAAGCGTATCATTGATTCGCCGGATTTCATACTCTTAAGCCGCGAATGGAAGCATCTCTAAAAGCGTGATGCAGTAACAGTCAGGCAAGCTGATTCATCAGCCCGCGGATTTTCCCCAGCGAGGTAAATCCGCTTATTCCTCGGCTCGCTCTCCTCTTCGAGGAACCATGCCCGCTCGCCTCCGGATGGCTTCCTCACCAGATTGCCTGACTGTTTTTGAAATCATCACGGAAATAGAGATGCCTACACCGTGAATCTCGAAACATATAGCACCGCAAAATGGGGATGTCAAGTTAAAGCGCCTTGCAAAAACCAGCCCTATCTTTTATCATCGGGCTGAGACTCATCCAAAATGAAAGCAAGCATCGTTTTGTTCTCCGGAGGGATTGATTCGACGACCGCACTCTACTGGTCTCTCAACCAGTACGAAAAGGTCACAGCTCTGACCTTTGATTACGGACAGCGCCACAGGATCGAAATCCATATGGCGGAAAAAATGGTCCGGAAGCTCGGAATTCCTCATAAGATACTTGGAGTTGACCTCAAACAGATAGGCGGCTCGGCCCTCACCGACACTCATCTTCCTTTGCCTCAGTATCAAAGCGTGGACAAGATCGATGAAGGCCTGCCTTTGACTTATGTCCCCTTCCGAAACGGAATATTCCTGGCTATGGCTTCAGCCTGGGCTGATGTGGAAGGAATAAAAGAGATCGTCTGTGGGTTTCACGTCTTGGATTCTCCGAACTATCCCGACACACGAGAGGATTTCGTGAAATCCATGGAAGAAGCGGTTAACCGGGGCACAAGTTTCTCGCCAGAACAGGATCGGCTTCAGATCCTCGCGCCTTTTGTGAACAAGAAAAAATCAGAGATCATAAAAGAAGGCCTTTCTTTAGGCGTTGATTATTCTTACTCTGTTTCCTGTTATGCTGGGGCAGAAGTTCCCTGCCAGAAATGTTCGGCGTGTGTTCTCCGCCAAAAAGCCTGGGAAGAAACCGGAGAGAAAGACCACCTCATCCTCAGGCTGGAAAAAGAAGGTAAAATATGAGCTGGATCCTCAAAGTCAAAGATAAATTCCAGGCGGCTCATTTTTTAAAAAACTACAAGGGCAAGTGCGAAAAGATCCACGGGCACACTTTCCAAGTTGAAGTGGAGGTCGAAGCCACCAAGCTGGAAGAGACGGGAATCGGGATAGATTTTACGCTGATCAAACAAGAACTCTCCAAAATGCTGCCCGACCACGCTCATCTCAATGAGGTTTATGACTTTAATCCCTCGGCTGAAAATTTGGCGCGTCATTTTTTCCTTGAGTTGAAGAAACATTTCCCCGTGACCCGAGTGACCGTCTGGGAATCCGAAGATGCCTCAGCCACGTATTCTGAAAATAACTGAAATATTCCCTTCCGTCCAAGGTGAAGGTCTCAGACAGGGAGAACCCACTATCTTCATCCGCCTTTCTGGATGCAACCTGAAATGTGACTTCTGCGACACCCAGTACGCCTGGAAAGGTGGAAAGGAATATTCAACGGATCAGATACTGGAAGAGGTTAAAAAAATTTACCGGAATTTTCCCTCCCAATGGGTTTGTCTGACAGGAGGAGAGCCGCTTGTCCAGGACATCTCCGGACTGGTCAAGGAGTTGAAGAAGCAGGATTACAAAATACAAGTGGAAACCAATGCGACCCATTACATTCCTCTCCCTGTCGACTGGTATTCCGTATCTCCTAAACCAGATGATTATGCTTTTCAGCCCGAGTACAGGGAGAAGGCCAAGGAAGTCAAGATCGTCATCATCAAGAACCTGAATTTCGAACAGGTCCGGCGCCTCAGGAATGAGTTTCCAGAGACCATCCCGATCCTTCTCCAGCCTCAATCCAACAGAAAATGGAGCATGGAACTGGGGTCAAAACTCCTCAGGCAGGCCTTGAAGAATGGGCTCAAGAACATCAGGATTTCGCTCCAGCTCCACAAGGTTTATGGAATGAAGTAGAAGTTTATGGGGATTTATGCTGAAGCCCAGCATTTCACCCCTGAAGATGAAAAAATACGTCAAAAATCATCTCATGATTCACCACAAGAGGCGATTGATTAACTCTGCGGGCTGTGCAAGAATACTCGAAATCTTCGACTAATATGACGTTCTTATTCACGAATCCACGCGAGCAGTAGATGCGAATGACGAACGTCTTTGACAAAAGAGATTGAAGCTCAAAACTATGAAAAAACATCCATTACTCAAAAAGATGCGTATTCCTTGGCCGGTCATCCTCTGCGCACTTTTTGTTTTCATATTCACGAATCTCATATCTTACTTCATCTTCGAACACATCCCTCACATCAACGATGAGATCGTTTATCTGTTCCAAGCTCAAATATTCATGTCAGGCAAACTCTATTGTCCGTCTCCTTGCGGCAAGGAATTCTTTGACTTTACTCACATGATCAACAACGGAAAGTGGTACAGCCAGTATCCTTTCGGTTATCCCCTGCTGCTGGTGTTCGGCCTTCTCCTGAAAGCGCCCTGGATTGTTAATCCCCTCTTTGCTGCTTTTTCCATCATTATTTTCTATTTCCTGGGAAAGGAAATCTACGATGAAAAAGTCGGCGTCCTCGCTGCCGTATTGGGTTCGGTCTCCATCTGGTTCCTGCTGATGTCTTCAACCATGATGTCTCACACAAGCTGCATGTTCTTCACATCCGTATTCCTGCTTTTTCTGTTCCGCTCCCTAAAAAACCCATCATTTGCTAACGGCTTGGTTGCCGGCCTGGGATTAGGGATGGTTATTCTCATTCGCCCTTACGCGGCTTTTTTCATATCCCTTCCTTTTTTGATATTCTACACCGGCAAACTCTTGAAGCATTTTAGAAGGAACCTGAAAAACGCGACCGCATTTACCCTAATCTTACTGATTTCAATCTTTTCTCTTCTTCTCTACAACTATTTGACAAATGATAATTTTCTGACATTCGGATACGAAGTCTCTCACGGGAAGGCACACGGAATTGGTTTTGGCAAAACTGGGTATACAGATATTCCGCATACCGTATTCCTGGGGTTCACTCAGGTATTCAACTACATAGGATCCTTGAACAAATACTTATTCGGATGGCCGTTGTCTTCATTTTTTGCCATCGTGCCCTTATTCTTCCTGATGAAAATAAACCCGGAATCAAGGAAAAAAGATCTTCTCCTTGCTTCAGGCCTCTTCTCTCTTTTGGCAGGCCTTTTCTTTTTCTGGGGGACCTATATACTGATCGGCGCAAGGATGATCTTCGAGGCTCTGCCCATACTCCTACTGCTTAGTGCAAGAGGTCTCGACGAAATTCCAAAACTCTCCCTGGATAAATTCAAAAAAATCAATAGAAACACGCTCAATAAAGCACTGATTTCCACATTGATCATTTTCACTGCCTACGCCTTTTTCATCCGCCTTCCCCAGTGGATCTGGCCGCCTGAAACAGAATGGTATTATCAAGGATACGCGAATAAATACGCGGCTGTCACTTCCAACATCAATCGAACACTTGAGTCGGTCGACCTGAATAAGTCATTAGTCATCATGAAATTCATCTATCATCCGATTGAACATTTTCCTTATGGCTGGTGGGGTTCCGGATTTCTCTACAATGACCCTCAGCTAGAAAATAATATCATCTATACGCGGGACAGAGGAAAAGAAAACCTAAATCTCATACAATGCTTTCCGGAGAGAACATTCTATCTTTATCTGGGCACACTGGAAAAAGGAATGCTCCTCCCGATGAAGAAAGAAGGGGGGAAACTCACGTACGGAGAGCCCGTAGACTTTACGGAAAAAGGAAAGAAATTTGTCGAATTGATCGACAGGCCTCAAAAATTTTATAACTTGTATTCAACCGACTATTCAAAATTCATCGATCACATTTTCGAACAGAACGATTTCTTCAATGTAGATGTTTCCTCTCTTTTTGAAACAGGAAAAAATCATAAAGACCAAAAAGACTACGAGACAGCCGCTTTCTATTTTGAAGCATCCCTCCAGATCGAGAAACAACCTGAAGTGAGGAATCAGATACTCAACCATCTGGTAAGCTGCTATTTAAAATCAGGAAGAATAGAGGAAGCACGGATCATCACGCAGAGGTTAGGAAAGCGAATCCAAAGAAAATTGTACAACATATTCCCTGAGAAGGGATTTTAATCCCAAGAGAAAGGACAAACATGTCATGAATGTTATCATCGCCGGAGCAGGGCCGGCCGGACTGACGGCTGCGTATGAAGCCTGTAAAAAGGGGCTAAATCCGGTCGTCTTCGAAAAAGATACGGAAGTCGGGGGGATTTCCAAGACCGTCAATTATAACGATTACTTATTCGATGTCGGAGGGCACAGGTTCTTCACAAAGTATCAAGAAGTGAAGAAAATCTGGGATGAAATTCTGGGAGAAGACTTTCTCACCAGACCCAGGTTATCCAGGATCTACTATAACAATGACTTTTTTTATTACCCTTTAAAACCACTCAATGCCTTGAAAAATCTCGGTCTGATCAACTCCGTTTCCATCGTGTGGAGTTATATTTTATCTCAGATTCGTCCGTATAAAGACGTAAAAAATTTCGAGGAATGGATTTCTAACAAGTTCGGGAAAAAATTATTCAACATATTCTTCAAGACCTACACCAAGAAGGTATGGGGCATATCCTGCAAAGAAATCCAGGCAGACTGGGCCGCCCAGAGGATCAAAAGTCTCTCCCTTGGTAAAGCCATCTTGAATTCGATCGGTTTCCTTGGCAAAGGCCGTGTCACCACTCTCATCGACGAGTTTCAGTATCCGAGAAAAGGTCCGGGACAGATGTGGAATGCAGCCCGGGAGCTCATCGAAAAAAAAGGAGGAAAAGTCAAGCTCAACACTCCTGTGGTCCAATTCAACAGAAAAAGCGATAAAATCATATCCCTGACAATAAAAAATAACGGATCTCTTCAAGAAATCAATGGAGATCATTTCTTGTCCACCATTCCTTTGAGAGAGCTGGTTCAGGGCATAAAACCGGACGCACCGGTTGAAGTCCTCGATGCCGCTCAAAACCTGAAATACCGCGATTTCTTCACAGTGGGCTTGATCATCGATAAACCTTCCATCTTCCCGGATAACTGGATCTACATCCATTCACCAGAAGTTAAAGTCGGCCGGATTCAAAACTTCAAGAATTGGAGCCCGGAGATGGTTCCTGATCCCAAGATGACCACTCTTGGGCTGGAATACTTCTGCTTTGACACAGATGATATCTGGAAAAAGAACAATGAAGAATTGATCGAAATGGCAAAAGAGGAGGCTGTCAAGCTCAAGTTTGCCTCTCGAGATCAGATCATCGACGGCCTGGTCATCAGGTCGCCCAAGACTTATCCGATCTATGATGAAGGATACCTGGAAAGAGTTGGTATCATTCAAAACTACTTGGTAGGATTTAAAAATTTCCAGACAATGGGACGCAACGGCCTCCACAGGTACAACAACCAGGACCACTCGATGTTGAGCGCCATGTACGCCATCCGTAACATCTTGGGGGAAGATTACTCTGTGTGGGATATCAACATAGACGATGAATACCATGAGACCATCGAAAAATAGAAGCCACGCAGCCATGGATTTTTCCATTCTTCCCAGAAAGACACGGCTGCCAAAGGTTGAGAACAATGAGCTGGAAGAATAACGCCCTGATCAAATCGGTTGACAAGCGAATAGGAGGTTTCCTATTCAAAAAAAGCGACAAGACTTCGGTTCAACTCTTCAAATACTTTTTTGTTGGCGGAATTGCCTACAGCGTGGACTTCAGCTCCCTTTTTATTCTGACAGATATTGTTAAAGTCCATTATCTAATCTCTGCCGCCATCGCCTTCACTCTGGGACTCATCACCAATTACACTCTCAGCATTTTATGGGTTTTTTCCAAGAGAACAGTCGCCGACAAGAGATTAGAGTTCATCATATTCTCGATCATCGGGCTGGTCGGGCTGGGCCTGAATGAAGTCATTATTTGGTTTTTCACAGAGACAGCCCATTTTCATTATTTGATATCTAAGGTATTCTCAACAGCCGTGGTGTTCTTCTGGAATTTTTTCGTACGGAAAAAAATTCTTTTTAGGTGAGAAGAAATAAGGAGGAATGCAATATATCAATGAAATTTAGCAGCATATTAAAGGTTTTACTACTTGGTGTTTTTGTAGGATTAATTTTTGGATTAGTTAGAGCCTCTCTACTTATCCTCTCTCATGCATATTTCAATTACGGTCTGTATAATTTAATCTTGTTGGAATTAACAAATAATATAAATATCGGTGTAATTTCCGCCCTTATCATATCACTCACATTTCTTCTGCTCGCATTTCTTTTATCTATTATTTGGCGAAAATTTTTATTCTCGTTTTTTGAAATCAAAATCAGCACCAAAAAGAATCTCACTCCTTTGGTCAAAGGATTTTCTCTCGTATTTATCCTGATTTATCTATCTTTTCAAACCCTTAAATTTATAAAGAATCCCGACTATGATCTCCAATTCCTACTCATTCAATCACTGATTATTGCCTGTATTATTTTCCTCTCACTGCGCATTGAAAAAATGGCCTCTCAGTCTATGAAGCAAAAATTAATATACTTTTATAAATCCATCAGAATTAAAACAGCAGCCGTGATAATTTTCTCATTCCTTGCCTCCATTAATATAATCACAATTGGCCAGAAATTATTCTCCTCGAGTTCCAAACCGAGCGTGCTTCTGATTGTGGCCGACGCTTTGAGAGCCGACCATCTTGGATGTTATGGATATGACCGTGCGACGTCGCCTCAAATTGACGAATTTGCTGCCAACGCTCTGATCTTTGAACAGGCAATGAGCAATTCCCCTTGGACAAAACCTTCAATGGGAAGCCTTTTCACATCAAAATATCCCCACGAACACTGGGCATTTCACTGGACGGACAATTTGTCCGATAAAAGTTTGACCTTGGCAGAAGTGTTTAAAAATTGGAATTATGCAACTTATGCTTTCCAAACAAATCCAGCGATCACCGAAAAACATAATTTCAGGCAGGGTTTTCAATATTATAAGGAAATCGTTCTGGAAAAAGCAGACATAGTCACATCAAATTTTAATGCCTGGATTCAAAAACATAGAAAAAAACCGTTCTTTGCCTATCTTCACTTCATGGATACACATGTCCCGTATAATGCTCCTCAAGAGTTCAGTCAGATATTTGGATTAAAAGATAACACAGTGTTCACTCCGGGTGGATTTCAGACCATTGATGTCAGAGTACTCAGTGAAATCGGCCTATCCGAGCATGATAAGCAGAATATTTTGAGTCTTTACGATGGAGCCATTAAATACTTTGATTATAATTTTGGAAAAATAATAGATAATTTAAGGAAACTTGGTATCTTAAATAATACAATAATTATTCTAACAGCTGACCATGGTGAGGAATTCTGGGAACATGGTGGCTTTGCGCATGGTCACACACTCTATAATGAAGTCCTTCAAGTTCCTCTAATCATCGATTACTCTTCCCATTTACCCTCGAAACGAATAGAGTCATATGTTCAGCTACTTGATCTTTTTCCTACTATTCTCGATATAGCTGGGATTCAAAATGATTTCGAGTTTAGAGGAAACGACCTGATTCCATCAGTCCTTAGCAACAAAGATATCAATAGGGAAATATTTTTTGAAGGTATTTTATACGGAGCCGAAAAAAAAGGAATTTTGAAAGATGGATGGAAATTAATAGATAATACTGGCCTTAAATACGATGATACTTTTGATCCAATCGGAGATATAATGAAATACAGATATCCTGAATATAAAAAAGGATTCGAGCTGTACAATACCAACCTTGATCCTCAAGAAAAACGAAATTTGGAAAAGAATTACCCCCTAATTGCAAGTCGGCTCAAAGGCTATCTCAAACGCTTTAATATTACGTCTATCCAGTTTAAGAGCCAAAGAAAAACTGAACTCGAGAAAAAGCTGAAGGATTTCAAATCTCTGGGTTATATCAAATAACTCGCTTGTCTTTTTAAAATAAAATCTGTTGCCTCGAATCATCTTCAATCTCTAAGCAATACTCAAATTAAACTGTTCAGATAGTTCTTATTATTCTCTCTTCTGAAAAAATCGATGTCCGAAACGCGTGAGGTAGACACCCCCAAAAATAACAACGGCGCCGCATACCTGGAGAGGAGTGATCCTTTCGGCCAGGAAAACATAAGCAATCGAAACAGAAAACACGACGTTGATGTTCCCGTATATCGCTGTCTTGGAGTTGCCGATCCGTTTCACCGAAGTGTACCAGATGACATAACTCACCGCGATGGCGAACAAACCGGAGT
>SOIA01000344.1 GCA_004378665.1 Candidatus Aminicenantota bacterium | reverse complement strand
CGAGAAGATTCTGCAGCCTCTTAAAGGACAGGAATCGGTTGAGCCTGAAGGCGTAATCCGCCCGTGGAGATGGAGAGGAAGAATCTCTCAAAATCGAGGATCAACCAGTTCCATGTTTTGATGATTTGGATCATCAAGATTTTTCTCATTAGACCTTTCCTTATAAAGACGTGGAATAATGAGGGGCTGTTTCCGCATTTGCCAGACTATCAGCGACAACTTCGTTCCCTGCGGCCTTTCCGCCTTTCAACAGGTCAAGCGCAGGAGGTGTTGCCATCAGGTTGAATCCGACAAGAGTGAGAAGGACAGCCACCAAGAAAATCGCAACTTTTGTTCTGAATCTCATCTTGAACTCCTTTCTTCTGTTTTGATATCACATAGTATATACGCAACATGCAGGGAAAAAGTTGCATGCATTGGGACCCCAATGTTATTGACTCGAGCTGAGTTTAACGGTATTCTCATAAAATAAAATCGAAAATGGAGGCCTGATCCCATGACAGTTCGAGTTCGGTTCGCTCCCAGCCCGACTGGACTTCTCCATGTTGGAAACGTGAGGACCGCTCTGTTCAACTGGCTTTTTGCCCGCCAGAAAGAAGGTGTATTCGTGCTCAGGATCGAAGATACCGATGTCGAGAGGTCTGCGGCAGAGTACGAGAAGAGCCTGATAGACGATCTCCGGTGGCTGGGGCTGGACTGGGATGAGGGTCCTGATACAGGAGGGAATTTCGGTCCCTACCGGCAGTCCCAAAGGCTTGATTTCTACGAGAGGCACACCCAGAAGCTGTTGAAAGAGGGTAAAGCGTATCACTGCTTTTGTCTTCCCGAGGAGATTGAGAAGGAAAGGAAGAAAGCTATTGCTTCGGGGAAGATGCCGGTTTACGGTGGAAAATGCCGGTCCATATCGTTGGAAGAGGCCCGTCGGAAAATAAATTCAGGTGATCAGGCGGCAATCAGGCTCCGGACACCTGGGAAAGGGACGATCAGCTATGACGATATAGTGAGAGGGACTCTTCGCTTTGACCTGAATTTGGTCGGGGATCCGGTGATTGTCCGTTCCAACGGACTCCCGGCCTACAATTATGCAGTTGTCGTGGATGACTCGTTGATGAAGATTACCCATGTTATTCGGGGGGAGGACCACATCTCGAACACCCCTCGCCAGCTCCTCGTCTACGAGGCTCTGTCTTTCCCTCCTCCCCGGTTCGCTCATCTGTCCATGGTCATGGGCAAAGACAACACACGTTTGAGCAAAAGACACGGAGCCACAGCCGTCGATCAGTTTGAAAAGGATGGTGTCCTTCCTTCGGCCCTGTTCAATACCCTGTCCCTGCTGGGATGGGCCCCTCCTGATGGGCAGGAGGTGCTGACTAAAGACGAGCTGGTGAGACTTTTTGACTTGAAAAAGGTCAGCCGATCAGCAGCCATTTTTGACTACGATAAACTCAGCTGGATCAATCGCCAGCATATTAAAAAGCTCGCTTTACGACAGAAAACAGAACTCGCTTATCCCTATATGCGAGAGGCCAAATTCCTGCCCGAAAAAATGTCTGAGACCCAATGGAGATGGCTGGAGAGGATGGTTGAAGAGCTGGCAGAGCGCGTCGACCGTTTTTCCGACTTCCCACAGGAAGCCGCGGTGTTATTCGAGTTTTCCCCTTCGGGAATGGAGAAGGATGTCAAAAAAGAGTTAAAGACGGAATGCGCTGTCAAGGTGATTAGGCTTTTCGCGGAGAAAATATCTCGGGTCAGAGAGTTTGGCTATGATAAATTCGCTGCTATTACCCAGGAGATCCGGGAAGAGACAAGCTGTAAGGGAAAGGACCTTTACCATCCACTCCGTATTGTGCTTACGGCGAAAGGCTCAGGGCTTGACCTGGATAAATTTATTCCGCTGGTCGAAGAGGGAGCCAAACTGGGCTTCCCGACCTCCGTGCTGAACTGTGCGCAGCGAGTGTCTGAAATGTTGAAATTTATAGATAGAACATAACCACCCAGGGAGAGATCGCATGAAAGACGAGAAGAAAGAAGAAAAAGAGAAAACTCCAGCAGAGAGCGCTGCCACGGTGACTCCCCCACCCAATTTTATACGGGAAATCATCGAGGGAGACTTGAAGGAGGGGAAGAACGAAGGCCGTGTTCACACTCGCTTCCCGCCTGAACCGAACGGCTATCTGCACATCGGGCACGCCAAGTCCATCTGCCTGAATTTTGGCCTGGCTGCAGAATACGGAGGCCTCTACAACCTGAGGTTCGATGATACCAATCCCAGCAAGGAAGATGTGGAGTACGTGGATTCGATCATGGAGGATGTCCGGTGGCTGGGATTCGACTGGGAGGACAGGCTTTTTTACGCTTCCGATTACTTCGAGAAGCTTTACGAGTACGCGGTGCAGCTCATCAAGAAGAGCAAGGCGTATGTGTGTGACCTGAGTGCTGATGAGATTAGAGAATACAGAGGAACCTTGACTCAGCCCGGCCAAAACAGCCCTTACCGTGAACGATCGGTCGAGGAAAACCTGGACATGTTCGAAAGGATGCGTCAAGGAGAATTTCCGGACGGTTCCCGTACTCTCCGGGCTAAAGTCGATATGGCGTCACCGAATTTGAACATGCGGGATCCGGTCATGTACCGGATTCTAAGGGCCTCTCATCACAGAACCGGGGACAAATGGTGTGTTTATGCGACTTACGATTGGGCCCATGGCCAGTCGGATTCTATCGAGGGCATCACCCACTCGATATGCACCCTGGAGTTTGAGGACCACCGCCCGCTGTATGATTGGTTTATCGATCAACTGGGAATCTTTCACTCCCAGCAGATCGAGTTTGCCCGGCTCAACCTTTCCTACACCATAATGAGCAAGCGAAAACTCCTGGGATTGGTGCAGGAAGGCCATGTGGGCGGATGGGATGACCCGCGGATGCCAACCATATCGGGCCTGCGGAGGCGAGGGTACACTCCAGAGTCCATCCGTGACTTTTGCGAGCGGATCGGAGTGGCCAAGAGGGAAAGCACCGTGGATATTGCGCTGCTCGAACACTGCCTCCGTGAGGACTTGAACAAACGTGCGCCGCGGGTGATGGTGGTGCTTCGCCCTCTCCGGCTGGTCATCGATAACTACCCGGAGGACCAGGTGGAGGAACTGGATGCTGTGAACAATCCCGAGGATTCCTCGATGGGAACGCGGAAGGTCCCGTTCTCTCGAGTCCTGTACATCGAAAAAGATGATTTTCGCGAGGACCCGCCGAAAAAATGGTTCCGGCTGGCCCCCGGCCGGGAGGTGCGGCTGAAGCATGCCTATTATGTGACCTGTACAGATGTCGTCAAGGACGAGAAAACCGGTGAAGTCGTGGAACTTCACTGCGCCTATGACCCGGAGAGCCGGGGGGGCTGGACAAAGGATGATCGCAAGGTGAGAGGCACGCTGCACTGGGTTTCGGCAGCCCATTCTTTCCCTGTCGAAGCTCGTCTGTATGACCATCTCTTCACTAAGGAAGACCCGGATGATGTCAAGGAAGGGATGGATTTCAAGTCCAACCTGAATCCAAGATCACTGGAAACCCTCGCATCCTGCCAGGCGGAGCCGAGCCTGAAGGATGCCGAGCCGGGATCACGGTTTCAATTTATGAGGCAGGGGTATTTTTGTGTGGATACAGTGGATTCAACCCCTGACGCGCTGGTGTTCAACCGAACGGCAACCCTGCGTGACACCTGGGCAAAAATTGAAAAAGCACTTCAGGAGTCCGAAAAATGATAACCCAGGTGCCGTAGATTATAGAAATTGAGAAAAATAAGCCGTCTGAATTCCCTTATCGAAGCCCTCAAATCGTCCCCTTCCCGCGTGAATAAGATATTCATTCAGAGAGACTTAAAAAATAAAAAGATTGCAGAGATCTTGAAACTGGCCAAGGCCGGGCATGTCCCGGTTCATTTCGTGCCCAGAGAAAGAATTGACAGGTTCGACCGGGGCCATCAAGGCGTGGCTGCACTGGTTTCTCCGAAGGAATTCTCTAACGTTGACGAGATCCTGTCTTCCTCAGATGTTCCCCTCCTTATTTTGCTGGACGGGATTGAGGACCCTCAGAATCTCGGAGCGATTATCCGCACGGCTGAGGGGGCAGGAGTGGATGGTGTCATCCTTCCTGAAAGAAGGTCTGCGGGGTTAACTGAGGCCGTGTCCTCTGTCTCGGCAGGAGCGCTGGAATATATCCGGGTGGCCAGAGTGAAAAACCTTGCCCGGACGATGGATGATCTGAAGGATCGAGGCCTTTGGCTGGTGGGCGCTGAAAGCGGTCAAGATGAACACTGGTGTGAATTCGACTACAGCGTTCCTGTAGGATTGGTCCTGGGATCTGAAGGGAAGGGATTGCGTCCCCTTATCAGGAAAAAATGTGATAAGATCCTCTCCATTCCTCTCCTCGGGAGGATAACATCTCTGAACGTTTCAGCGGCTGCCGCAGTATTCCTTTTCGAGGTTGTCCGGCAGAGAAAATCAAAAAAGATTGAATAAAATGGAAATAAGTATCGTAGTACTCACAAGAGAGAAAAAAAGATGTCAGAGGAAGCCGCACTCCAGAGGGAATACTATCTTCGCAAGGATAGGGTCGTGATGGCGAACGAGAAGACCCTTTCCGAAAAAGAAGTCATCCTCTTAGTCAAAAGGGGAGATAGAGGCGCTTACCGGCTGATCGTCGAAAGCTACATGCAGAGGGCCTACTACATTGCTCTGGGTTTTGTCCGGAACGCGCAGGATGCCATGGATATTTCCCAGGAATCCTTCATCAAAGCCTTCCGAAGAATAAGAAGTTTCGACTCAGAAAGACCTTTTTTCCCCTGGTTCTACAAGCTTTTGAAAAACCTGTGTCTCGATCATCTCAAACGCAGGAGCCGCATCCAGGAAGTTCCTCTCGAGGAGGATCGAGTTCTCAAGGATGAGCATGAGGATAGAGAGATGAAGGAAGTCCTCTGGAAAGGGATTGAACGCCTTCCCGTGGAACAGAGAGAAGTGATCATCCTGCGCTATTTTCAACAGTTATCCTACCAGGAAATTGCAGAGGTCACGGGGAAACCCATCGGGACGGTCATGTCCTCCCTTTACTATGCAAAGAAAAGGCTGAAAGAAATGATAAAAAAATTCTTGAGTTCAGAGAAGTGAATCAGAAGGAATCTGTTATGGACCATAATAAGATAAAAGAACTCATTTCCCCCTACCATGATGGTGAGCTGAACGAGGAAGAGAGGAAGCAGGTGGAGGAACATCTCAGGGAGTGTCCGGAATGCAGGAAAGAATTTGAAGAAATGGGGAAGTTTGAGGAGGTGATGAGTAAAATGCAATTAAAAGAACCCCCAAAGGAGGCATGGAAGAT
The DNA here is from genome assembly GCA_004378665.1 of Candidatus Aminicenantota bacterium. Lineage (GTDB taxonomy): Bacteria > Acidobacteriota > Aminicenantia > Aminicenantales > Aminicenantaceae > SOIA01. The sequence goes on along the minus strand of SOIA01000344.1, from coordinate 571 downwards.
GTATTGGAGTTCGGTCTACAATCGCCTGGAGAGGAGGATCGGATGGATTTTGTTCTCCATCGGAACCATAATCCTTCTTTTTTTTGGTGGCTACAAATTGGTGGAAGGGCTGATTCAGGCCCCTGACATCCCGCTTCTTTTCAAGATCGCGATCCTGAGCGTTTTGGGAGGAGTGGTGGTGCTGCTGGTTTCCTTGGTCCGGGAGCAGCTTTTTGTCCGCAAAAGAGAGAGATATAAGGAGGTCGAGAAATGATTTTAGTGACAACTGATTTTGTTCAAGGAAAAGAGATTAAGAAGATGCTGGGTCTTGTGCGCGGAAACACGATCCGTGCCCGGCACATCGGACGTGATATCAAGGCTGGTCTTAAGGGTATCGTCGGAGGAGAGATCACGGATTACACAAAGATGATGGCCGAGTCCCGGGAGCAGGCCCTTGACCGGATGGTCGAAGAGGCAGAACAGTTGGGCGCGAACGCCATCATCAATATTCGTTTAACGACCTCGATGATCATGCAGAGTGCCGCTGAGATATTGGCCTTCGGCACGGGCGTTATCGTTGAATAGCCGCTTC
>SOIA01000087.1 GCA_004378665.1 Candidatus Aminicenantota bacterium | reverse complement strand
ATCATATCCGTCATATGACGTCTGTTGGTCTCGTGGAGAAACTTCCTTTTTTCCAGCTTATCGAGTATCAGACGGATGCACTCTTCCTGTGCCTTCCGTGGAAGAGGCTTCTCCCTCGCCTCAACCTCCTTGACACCTTCATGAGAAAAAATATGGAATAAAGTCAGAAGGGCGGCCGCGGCAAGGTTATACGACGGCTGTTTTCCAGCCTGAGGGATCATGAAGCGGTAGTTCGAGCTCCGCAGTTCCTTAGTGGTCAAGCCTGTCCTTTCGTTCCCGAAGAGAAGGCCGATCCGCATCGCTGGAGAATAACGGAGCATCTCTTCCACTGCCTCTTTTAAAGAGATAACAGGAAAGTTCTTTCTCCGCTTGGAGGTGGCGGCGAACACAAGATGCAGGTCTCCGACCGCCGCGTCCAGGTTTGGATAAAGACGGGCTCTTTCCAAAATATCCCGAGCATGAACAGCGGTCTTCCGGGACTTCGGGTCGATTCCTTCTGCCTGGACGAGCCGGAGCTCCTCAAACCCGGTGTTCTTCATGCTTCGAGCGACAAGACCGACATTTTCTGGATTCTCGGGACGGACGAGGACGATTGCGAATCTCTCTTTCCAATCCCGATGTCCAGCTTTGCCTGATGAATTCATCTCACACATTATAAACAAGATCAAAGGGAAAGGCGAGGCAGGTATTGTGATCATCCACACAGGGATTTTTGTACCAGAAAAGCTAAGGGATATCTATGGACGAGGGCGGCCTGAATTTTTCAATACTTGCCCGTGCTCCCGAAACCGCTCTCTCCGCGTGAAGTCTCTTCCAGTTCCTCGACCTCAGTGACTTCGATCTCAACCACAGGCTGGATAAGGAGTTGAGCGATCTTCATCCCCTTCTCGATGACAAAGGCATCTGCGCCGAGATTCACCATCACCACCCGGACCTCTCCCCTGTATCCGGAGTCAATGACTCCTGCCAGCCGGTGAGCTCCTTTCAGGGATATTCCGCTTTTATCCCATATGAGCCCGACATTTCCTTTAGGTATGGCAACCTTGATCCCCGTGGGAACTGGCCTGACCTCTCCCTTCTGTAACACACAGTCGACCGATGAGAAAAGGTCTAAACCCGCATCTCCTTTATGTGAGTATTGGGGGAGCTTGGCATCCGGATGAATTTTTTTCACCTTGAGTTCCATGAATCAGATACCCTCAACTCTGACTTCAGGGATAAAGGCCTCAGCGATTTTGACAAATTCCTGGATTTCTTCTTTACGGTAAGGTTTTTTCTGGAGATAACGGTCATCAAGAGTTGTCACAGGCATGAATTGCTGGATTTGAAAAACATCTGTGCCGTTGAGCATCTGACTGATTTTTTTGATATCATCTGCTCCCACCAGTCCCGGAACCACGGTGGACCGAAAGACATACCTCAGGCCTGAATTCTTTATGATGTTGATGCTTCTGAGGATGGTCTCTCCTTTAACCTTTGAACCGGTGACTTCCTGGTACCGTTCCAAAGGAGCTTTCACATCCATGGCGATTTGGTCCACGAGCCCCTTCTGGATGAGCTGCTCCAGTTCAGACGGAAAAGAACCGTTGGTGTCGATCTTGACCAGCAGACTGTGTTCTTTAATCAAAGCAAGGAAAGCCTCCAAATCATTGTGGAGTAACGGCTCTCCCCCTGTAATACAGATTCCCTCCAACCAGCCTTTTCTCGAGTCAAGGTAGTCGAGGAAATAATCGAGAGGAAAGGTGGGGAGCTTCTCTGGATTCAGTACCAAATCTTTGTTATGGCAGTAAGGGCATCGAAAATTGCATCCACCCAGAAACACAGTTGAGGATATGTAGCCTGGAAAGTCTTTGGGGGCAAATTTTTCTAAGCCCTTGATTTTAACCAATCCTCAAACTCCTCTCGGCTGTTCAGCACAGCCGGAACTCCAGCTTCATCCTGGAGCAGCAGAGTGGGAATGGGGATCGCTCCTTTATCATCACGCTTGATGATATCCAGATACTCCCTGATCTTGAGCTTGCTCTCTTTGAGGGTCAAGTTGTACTCCCGGCCCTCGATTTCTGTCTCAGCCAAGATTTTTTTTAGCTCTGCACAGTCCTGACAGTTGGGATAGGTGAACAACAGGTAATCCATCGGTCAATCTATCTTTGAGTACGGAGTTCTTTCCCTGAATTCCTGCTTTTTGCCGTCATTCCAGGTCCCGACTGGCCTCAGATAGCCCACGATCCGGGAATAGACTTCAGTCTCATCTCCGCAATCCGGACATTTCGGGACCTCGCCTTGGATGTAACCATGATTCCGGCAGACACTGAAAGTGGGAGTGATGCTGAAATACGGAAGTGAAGTCTCGGCGATCTTCTGGACCAATTTCTTACACGTTTCCCTGTCTATGGCCTCTGGGAGGAAAGTGTGGAATATGGTTCCTCCCGTGTAGAGAGGCTGAATATCCTTCTGATGCTCCACAGCTTCGAAGATATCCCGGGTGGCATCGACGTTGAGCTGAGTGGAGTTGGTCAGATAAGGATATTTCTCTGTCCCGGCAGTGATGATCTTGTTGTATTTCTGCTTATCCAGCCTTGCCAGCCGGTAGGAAGTGGATTCGGCCGGTGTGGCCTCCAGGTTATAAAGATTACCCGTCTCCTCCTGGAATTTCTGGATCGTGTCCCTCATGAACTGAAGGACTTCTATCGTAAACTCCTTCCCCTCCGGAGTCGCGATTCCTTTCCCTAGAAAATTCAGACAGGTTTCGTTCATGCCGCAGATGCCGATGGTTGAGAAATGGTTGTCAAAATGACCAAGGTAGACCTGTGTGTAAGGCATGAGCCCCCTGGCCAGCATGTTGTCGACGACTTCTTTTTTAGTCTCCAGGGCTTCCTTGGCCAGGACCATTACGGTTTTCAACTCGGAGAAAAACTCATCCCGGTCGGCCGCTTCGTACCCGATCCTGTTCAGGTTGAGGGTGACGACCCCGATCGAACCCGTCGAGTCTCCTGGTCCCCACATGTTGCCCGGCCTTCTCAAGAGTTCCCTCTGGTCCAGGTTCAGGCGGCAGCACATAGCTCTGATGTCGCCAGGATCCATGTCCGTCCCGATAAAATTCTGAAAATAAGGTATTCCATACCTTGCCGTCACCTCGAAGAGAAGGTTCGCATTCGGTGAATCCCAGTCAAAATCCCGGGTGAGGTTATAAGTGGGTATGGGGAAAGTGAACACGCGTCCCTTCTGGTCCCCCTCGTTCATCAACTCCAGGAAAGAGCGGTTGATCATGTGCATCTCTTTCTGGTACTCGCCGTAAGTCGAATCCTTCTCCTCCCCTCCGATGATGACGCGTTTATCCTTCATGTCCCCGGGCACAGTCCAGTCAAAAGTCAGGTTGGAGAAAGGCGTCTGCCATCCCCATCGGGAAGGAACGTTCAATCCGAAGATGAGCTTCTGAATATCCTGTTTGACTCTTTCATAATCGAGTTTATCTGCTCTTACGAAAGGAGCCAGAAAGGTATCGACGCTGGAGAAAGCCTGCGCGCCCGCAAACTCTCCCTGCATCGTACCGATAAAATTCACCATGTGCAGAGTTGCCGTCTCAAGATGCTTGGCGGGAAAAGAGTGAACTTGATTGGCCACATGGCCAAATCCCTTTTTCAGGAGGTTCTCCATGGACCAACCCGCACAGTAACCCACGATCGGGTAAGAGAGGTCGTGAATATGGAAATCTCCTTCGACGTGGGCCCTCTTGACTCGATCCGAGTAAAGCTGGTTCAGGGCAAAATTGGAAAGAACTTCTCCTGACACCCTGGCGTTCAGTCCGGAAAAACTCACCACGCCTTCGTTGCTGTTCTCTTTGACTTTCCAATCCACATCGTTGATGTAATCCTTGATCAACCGGGTCAGATTGACACCCGTCTCTTTGGCTTCCCTGATCTCTTTGTGCTTTTCGCGGTAGAGGATGTAGGACTTGGCAACATCGTGGTAACCCTGTTTCATCAGGACCATCTCCACGATGTCCTGAATCTGCTCCACCGCGGGAACGGTGTATCCGCCGAATTTGTCTGCCAGCATAAAGGTTACGATATCGGAAACTGACCTGGCTGCGCCGTTATCCATGAGCCCGTGAGATTCCATGGCTTTGTACACGGCTGTAGTGATCTTATCCTGAACGAAATCCGCAACGCTGCCGTCTCTTTTCTTGATTCTTGAAATTTCTCTCTGCATGTAATGCCTCCTTTCCCTGTTCACAGTCGAAAATCAAAGCGCTCTATTTATCCCCTTATCCAAAGGAATAACGCTCGAATAAGAGCTTCTCGTTCCGAAACAATGAAAAACGATATGAACTAAAAATAGCCATATGTGGTATATATTTATGGATTAAGATACAAAATATTGTATCTGCGGTGCTAAAATTATAATTTCTTGCGTTGTTTGTCAAGAGTTTTTTTTATTTTTTTTATTTTCTCTCTTTCAGGCACAACACACACCATCTCTTCCCCCGAAACATCAGATGAAAAGAGTGTGGCAAGACACGCTCCGAATGTGCTAACCTTAGGCTCGAGGTTAAAATGAGTATAATCGAAGTCAGGACTCAGACCAAAGAAGCCCTCGTGGATATAACAGGAAGAATCAGAGAGGAAATCTCTTCTTCGGGAATCCAGAGTGGAATATGCTCTGTCTATGTCCCCCACACGACGGCTGGAATGACCATCAACGAAAATGCTGACCCATCCGTCAAAGAAGACATCCTGATGACTTTAGGAAAAATGGTCCCGGATTCCCTCCCTTACAGGCATTCTGAAGGCAACTCCCCGGCTCACGTGAAAGCGAGCCTTGTCGGTTCCTCGGTCAACATCTTCATCGAGAACGGACAGCTGTCACTCGGAACCTGGCAAGGAATTTTCTTCTGTGAATTTGATGGTCCGAGAAACCGGAAGGCTTATATAAAAGTTTTCTCATTCTAAAGGGAATCCAGCAGGAAAACGAGGCGGTGTTAAGAAATCCGTTCCCCTGTTGAATCTCCCTGATTCAACCTTTCTTCCAAAATCGTTATCACTTCTTCAGAAAGGAGAAATCCTGCGATCTTCCGCATGACATTGCCCGACGGGATTTCAGGCTTGAAAGGAGAGATAAGCTCTTCTGCCAGACGTTCCTTCTGAATCTCAAACTCCGCATCTTCCAGGCTCCTCACATCATCATAGATGGTCTCAATGTGCCATTTCATCTCTTCATCATCCATATCAGAAAAAGGCGGAGCATGAAGCTTGAGCCTCTCTAAAGTCCTCGATACGATCTCCTCCTTCCTCTGCTGGTACACATGAGAGGGGACGCGCCTGACTCTCTCCAGGCCTCTCGTTAATCCCTTGTAATCCCTGGCCTGTCCGATCCGCTTCTCTCCTCTGGGAGGAATGATGCAGGGAACGAACTCGCGAAGCTGGTAAAGCTGGTGAGGCTCGAGGCACTCTTCAATCTCTCTGGCTGATTCTTTCATCTTTTCCTGGATTTTCAACCGCTCTTCCCGGCTCTCCCTGTCCAGGCGATGATACTTCCGCACCGTCTGAGAGGGAATTTCCTCGTTCTCCCTGAGATAACTCCTGATCTCCTCAAGGACCGCCTCCATCTTATCCTGACTATTCCGGAGGATGTGTTCAAACCGAGCCATCAATCTCTGGTACTCTTTCGCGCTCGTCAAGATGATCTCCATCTGTTCCTGCGTGAGGTCCAATCCGTTCATGAGGTTGAGCAGTCTGATCTCTCTCCGCAGCTCTCCGGTTTTTTCCAACTTTTCTCTGGAAAGCTCCGGAAGCCCCCATAAAAGGCCTGCCGTCAAAAAGACAGCCAAAACCATCCACAATACCGAAACCTTTCCTTTTTCCATTTTGACCTCCAATCAATTAGACAAATTTCTGAAGGAATTCTTGGTTTGAAATCCCTGGAAAGGATTAGAGGGACAGGCCTTTCTC
>SOIA01000174.1 GCA_004378665.1 Candidatus Aminicenantota bacterium | reverse complement strand
CCGAAACGTTCCAGTTCCGCCAGCAGATCAGTCCAAAATACCTGATCGGAAAGGGCAAAGTCTCAGAAATCATCCACATCAAACAAGAAACAGAGGCCGATCTTATCATTTTCGGCAATGACCTCAGCCCGATCCAGCAGCAGAACCTGGAAGACGACATTCAAGCCAAAGTGATAGACCGGACACAACTGATTCTCGATATATTCGCCCAGAGAGCCAGGAGCAAGGAGGGCAAACTGCAGGTTGAGCTTGCTCAGCTCAACTACTATCTCCCCCGTCTCCTCGGCAAGGGAACAGTCCTCTCACGTCTAGGAGGAGGCATCGGGACTCGAGGCCCAGGAGAAAAAAAGCTGGAAGAAGACAGGCGAAGGATCCAGGAGAGGATCTCCAAAATAAAAAAGGAAATCCTGAAGGTTCAAAAAAGACGGGCCACCCAAAGAAAAAGAAGGCAAACAAGCCCGATTCCCTTTGTCTCACTCGTGGGATACACGAATGCCGGGAAGTCCGCTCTGTTCAACCGGCTTTCTCGGGCGAAGATGTTCACCTCGCCTCAGCTATTCGCCACATTGGACCCCATCCTGCGTCGAGTGAGCTTTTCCGATGGTCTTTATTTCTTCCTGAGCGATACAGTCGGATTCATCAAAAAAATTCCTGTCGAATTGATCACTTCATTCAAGGCAACACTCGAAGAGCTCAAGGATGCGGATTGTATACTCCACGTGATCGACATCACCAGCTCGGCCTACGACAGCCAGATCACCGCTGTGGAAGACACACTTTCAGTCATTGGAATACCCGACATTCCGACCATTAAAGTATTCAACAAGATCGATCTGCTGCCGAACACAAAGGAACTTTTGCGAAAAAACCAGCTCCCGGACATCCATTCCATCTACGCATCCGCAAAAACAGGGGATGGAATCCAGGCTCTCCAAGAGCACCTCAGGTCTATCCTGTTTCGAGACATGGAATTATTCTATCTGCGCATCCCCCACTCCCAAAAAGAACTGATAGAATCATTTTCGAAATGGACCATAATTCTGAAAAGAAGAGAAAACGGCGATTATTCTGAATTGAAGATCATGGCCGATCCTCGGTCAATAGTCGATTATCTTCCTTACATCAAAAAAGGAGAAGAAAATTGGTAAAAAGAACATTCATCATTTTTTCACTCATGATAGGACTTTGGTCCTGCGCCACAACCCAGGCGCTCCCCCCATCCTTCCACATCGGGAATCTTTCTCCCTCGATCGCGGCTGAACTCTCGCTTGAAGAGAGGATTCTTGCCGAAGAAGCCTGGGACCACCTGAAACAAGGCAAGGGGAGTAAGGCAGAACAGACGTTCTCTGAGTTGGGAGCAGAGAGCCCTGTATACTCCGTGGGATTAGGCTATGTCAATTACCTAATGAACAAGCTGCAAGCGGCTGAAAGATATTTTAAAGATGCTCTGAAGGGCCAACCCGAGCTCGCACTCGCCCACGCCGGACTGGCCCAGATTTATCTCCAAACAGGACGGGAAGATCAGTCTTTCGCAGCTTTCAGAGAAGTCCTCAAAACAGAACCCGAGAATCTCTGGGCAAAGAAGCAGTACGAAACCCTCAAGAACAGAAAACTGGAAGAAGTCCTGGCAGAAGCGAATACCGCTCTGGAGGAAGGGGACATAAAAAAGGGCAAGGCGGCGCTTTTAAAAGCCCTGTATTTTGATCCTCAACACACAGATTCTCATCTCACTCTTGCAGAAATCTACAAACAGGAAAACAAGCTTCAGAATGCCCTTGTCCACCTGAAAGCCGCAAACTCAGCTGAGCCCGAAAA
>SOIA01000212.1 GCA_004378665.1 Candidatus Aminicenantota bacterium | reverse complement strand
ATTCCATACTCAATGTGCTATGTGATGTTTTATCTGATGACTGGAAGATGGATCTCAGACTTCGGATTCATCCGGATCCCATACATGGTTTCTGGTACGGACTAAAGGTTCTACAGGGAGAAAGGGGCGCTGAGCTTTCTCTCCCATCCTTAGAATATGTGTATTTGTCTGTTGAAAAAGACACGTGTATGGTCTACAATCTGCTGAATGAATAATGTCAGTTTTAAGTGGATGCGGTCTTTTCGAAATCAAGGCCATTTTCAATGATCGTCTTTTCAAATAAAATGCGTCAATTGAATCCCAAAAAGAATTTAAGGAGGCTTCCATGAGAAAATGTCTTCATGTCTTATCGTTTTTACTGATACTGGCCGTGGCTCTACCAGGTTTCCTGGAGAGTGGGATCGATATCAAAGATACAAAACTTTTGAGTCAACCGGCCATCAGCCAGACGCACATTGCCTTCGTGTATGCGAATGACCTGTGGGTGGCCAATATTGACGGCAAAGGAGTTCGACGATTGACCAGTGCTCAGGGAAGCGAGTCCAATCCTGTTTTTTCACCCGAGGGAAAGTTGATCGCTTTCAACGGAGAGTATGACGGGAACGTGGACGTCTTTGTTGTCCCCGTGGAGGGCGGTGTTCCCAAGCGGCTCACCTGGCATCCGGGTTCCGATGTCGTTCGGGATTTCACGCCCTGCGGCTCTTCAGTGCTGTTCATCTCTTCCCGCAATAGTTTCACCAGAGCGTTAACCCAGCTTTTTACTGTTCCCGTCGAAGGTGGCTTTCCCGAGTCCCTCTTGATTCCCAACGCGAACAGAGCCACATTCTCGCCCGACGGCAAGAGGATGGCCTACACTCCGCTGCGGGAGGCGTTCCACCAGTGGAAGAACTACAGGGGCGGTACGGTCTCAGAAATATGGCTCATCACATTCAGTGACTACTCAGTGGAAAAAATTCCTCAGCCCGAAGGCCGCTGCAACGACACAGACCCAATGTGGATCGGGGAGAAGATCTATTTTCGATCGGACCGGAATGGAGAATTCAACCTGTTCTCGTTCGACCTGAAATCAAAGGAGATCAAACAGCTCACTTCCCACACGGATTTTCCTGTGATCAAGGCTTCTACAGGTGATGGAAAAATTATCTATGAGAAGGCCGGGCATCTCCATGTCTTTAATGTTGAACAGGCAAGGAGCACCAAGCTGACCATCGGTGTGGCGGCGGACTTGCTCGAGGTGAGGCCCCGATACGCCAAAGATCCACGCTTTATCCGGAATGCTTCAGTATCTCCCTCCGGAGCAAGAGCTGTCTTCGAGTATAGAGGTGAGATCGTCACAGTCCCGGCAGAGAAGGGAGATCCGCGTAACCTGATAAACACGACTGGTATCCACGAGCGGTCTCCAGTCTGGTCGCCGGATGGGAAGTTTATCGCTTATTTTTCGGATGCGAGCGGTGAGTACGAGTTCCACGTCCGGCCGCAAGACGGCAAGGGCCAGGTGAAGAAATACAAAATGACTGGGTCTGGATTTTACGATTCTCCTGTCTGGTCACCTGACAGCCAGAAGATCTCCTATGCGGATAACTCCTGGAGTCTCTACTGGATAGACCTCAAGACGGGCGTCTCGAAAAAGATCGCATCGGAAAAGATTTTTGGGCCGGGCCGATTCAGGACTATCCATTCGGTCTGGTCTCATGATTCCAAATGGATCGCCTATACTCTCAACACCACAGCCTACATGCAGAAGGTGTACGCGTATTCGCTCGATAGAGATAAATCCTATGCGGTTTCAGATGGGATGAGCGATGTCAGCGAACCCGAGTTCGATAAGAGCGGAAAATACATCTACTTTTTCGCTTCCACCGATGCGGGTCCGGTCAAGCAGTGGTTTGCCATGTCCAGCGCGGATATGGAAATGTCGCGTTCGCTCTACCTGGCTGTTTTGCGCAAGGATATCCCTTCTCCCTTGGCTAAAGAAAGCGATGAGGAGAAAGGGGTCGTTGATGAGAAGACGCCTGAAAAGGAAGAGCCCAAGTCGAAAAAGAAAGGGAAACAACCTGCAAAGAAAGAAGAAAAACCCGAAAAAGTCTTCTCAATCGATTTCGACGGCCTGAAATACAGGATCATCGACCTGCCTGTTCCGTCCGGAGCCTACTTCCGTCTTCAGGCTGGCAATGAAGGAGAGATTTATTATCTGGAAGCTCCTGCTGGCAGCCGGAGTTCCTTTGCCGGCGAGAGCAAGCTGAAGAAGTTCGACCTGAAAAAGCGTAAAGCTGAGGATATCCTGACAGGAGTCAACTGGTTCGAAATTTCAGCCGATAAAAAGAAAATCCTTTATATGTCGAGGAACACTTATGGAATCATACCTGCAGGGCCTAAAGCGAAGCCGGGTCAGGGAAAGATCAAGACCGATGCCATCGAAGTCCGGGTCGATCCCACAGCGGAATGGAAACAGATTTTTCATGAAGCCTGGCGGATCAACCGGGATTTCTTCTATGCGACCAACATGCATGGTGCGGATTGGGAAGCCATGAAAGACAAATACGCTGTATTCCTTCCTCATCTGTCCTGCCGGAACGACCTGAACCGTGTGATCCAGTGGATGTGCAGTGAGCTGGCTGTCGGTCACCACCGGGTCGGAGGGGGAGATTATCTCGCACGGCCCAAGAGAGTCCCCGGCGGTTTACTCGGTGCCGATTATGCCATAGAGAACGGCCGTTACCGTTTCAAGAAGGTTTACGGCGGGCTCAACTGGAATCCACGGCTCCGCTCTCCGTTGACAGAACCCGGAGTCGATGTGAAGGCGGGCGAATATCTCCTGGCTGTTCAGGGAAAAAAGATCCAGCCGCCGGAGAATCTTTACAGTTTCTTCGAGAATACTTCCGGGAAGCTCATCGAGATCACCGTCGGGCCGAAGCCGGACGGAACCGGTTCCCGGACTGTCCAGGTTGTTCCTGTGAGCAGTGAAATTGCTCTGCGGAATCGGGATTGGGTGGAAGGAAACCTGAAGAAGGTCAATGAAGCCACCAACGGACGCGTAGCTTACGTCTATGTCCCGAACACAACCACACTCGGCCACATCTACTTCAAGCGTTATTTTTTCCCTCAGGTCAACAAGGATGCCATCATAGTCGACGAGAGGTTCAACGGCGGAGGACAGGTTGCCGATTATTACATTGACCTTTTGAGAAGGCCCTTTGTCTCCTACTGGAACATGCGTTACGGGGATGATATCAAGACACCGGGTGGGACAATCCTCGGGCCCAAAGTCATGCTCATCAACGAGCTGGCCGGATCTGGAGGCGATCTGCTTCCCTGGATGTTCCGCAAGTTCAATCTGGGCAAACTGATTGGAAAGAGAACCTGGGGCGGACTGGTCGGAACTCTGGGCTTCCCGGTCTTGATGGACGGCGGCTATGTCACCGCTCCGAACTTGGCAATCTGGACCGAGGACGGCTGGGTGGTCGAGAATGTCGGAGTCCCTCCGGATATCGAAGTCGAACAGTGGCCGGCAGATGTGATTGCCGGGAGAGACCCACAACTGGAAAAGGCCATCGAAGTCATCCTGGAAGAACTCGAGAAGAATCCGCCGAAAAAGGCCAAGCGTCCTCCTTATCCAGTGAGAGTCAAGAAGTAGAAAAGTCAGTTCGGTGAGTGTTGGAAATTAAAATGACCTGAGCATCCTGCTGGAATCAGAAAGGAGTTTTCAAGGCTTATCAAGACAAGCAGGAAAAGGATCCGGAGGATAGCGAAGAACGCACAGCGTAGAATTTGATTATGGCGAAAACTCGAAAAGAGAAAACAGAGAACGAGAACTCGAAAGTCCGGCTGGCCCGGAATTTGGGTTTTTTTGCCGCCTTATCCGTCGGCGTCGGGACGATGGTCGGGGCGGGTATCTTTGTTCTGCCCGGAATAGTCGCGAGCATGGCAGGCCCGGCGGTTCTCCTCTCCTTTGCCATCTGCGGATTTATCGCCATTATGATCGCCCTCTGCATGGCTGAGCTGTCCACGGGCATGCCTTATGCCGGAGGCGGATATCTGTTCATGGTCCGGGCTTTCGGCCCGCTCGTGGGGACCATAATGGGCTGGAGCCTGTGGTTGAGCCTTGTCTTCGCGTCCGCATTCTACATGGTCGGGTTCGGCTATTATGTGAGTGATGCCCTGGGCGCTTCGCCCACTGTGGTCGCACTGATCGTAACGGCATTGCTCGGTCTTTTAAATTTTATCGGAACCCGAGAGACAGGAGGCACCCAGACCGTTATTGTTGGAATAGTTCTTTTTATCCTGGTCGCGTTTGCTATCCGGTCTCTGTTCACAGTGGACATTCAGAAATTGAAGCCTTTTATCCCCACAGAAATAGGGTATACAGGTATTTTCATAACGCTCCCGATTCTCTTTATCGCTTTCATGGGATTTGCTGAGATTTCCGCCATTTCAGAAGAGGTCCGCAATCCAAAGAGAAATCTTCCCCTTTCTCTCGTGAGCTCGGTCGTGATTGTGACAGTGCTTTACTGCGCAGTGATGTTCTGTATACTGGGTCTGCGAAGTTACAGTGACCCGAACATGGCCAAGGAGACAGTGTTGATGGACCTGGCCCGTCAGCTCATGGGGAACGGAGGGTATATCCTGGTTCTTATAGGTGGAATCCTGGCCACAGTCTCTTCAGCGAATGCCAGCGTGCTGGCCGCATCCAGGGTCAACTTTGCTATGGGCCGGGACCAGCTCATGCCTGAATGGCTGAATCAGATCCATTCCCGCTTTAAAACGCCGTACCGCTCGATCGCCACAACCACTGGCTTGACCATGCTTTTGATTGTTCTTCTCGGACAGCACCTCGAGCTTTTAGCCGAAGTCGCGGGCTTTCTGAGCCTTGTCCTGTATTCTCTTATCACCCTCGCGTGCATCATCATGAGGTATGCGAAACTGGATTGGTACAAGCCCAGTTTTCGCACACCGGGATATCCGGTGGTTCCGCTCCTGGGATTGTTCGGCTGTATCTTTGTCATCGTCAACACGAGCAGGGTATCGCTGCTCATCGGAAATTTAATTATCGCGGCAAGCTTCATCTGGTACATGCTCTTTTTGCGCCGGGGGACCCAACTGGTGGGCGCATCGAACATCCTGTGGAAAGACAAGGTGATGAAACCTCTCATGGTGAGAGCCAAAGAATACCTGGCGACACGGCCTGAAGAGGTTCCTGTCATACTTGTGCCTCTGGCAAATCCCGATACTGAATATTCTCTTCTGATGCTGAGCACAGCCCTGGCCAAGACACACAAAGCCCAACTTCAGTTGATTCATATTGTGGATGTTCCCGGCCAAACTCCTCTTGAAGCAGGCGGACTGGAGTATGAAAAGCAGCGATGGGAGGAGAAGACCCTGCTGCAAACCGCATCCTATCACGCGGCCGAACAGGGAGTGAGAGCTCGAGCCACGGCCATTGTGGCCCGCAGCGTCTCTTCAGCCATTCTCAGCGTGGCTGAAATGGAGCAGCCTGAGTTCATCATCATGGGCTGGAAAGGGGAGGTGCGCATGTCCCGCACCGGTCGGACCAACGTCGCAGATGTGCTCAAGATTGCAAAAGGAAACGTCCTGGTTCTCAAAGACCGCGGCCTGCAGGATATTCGGCGCATAATCGTGCCTGTCAGTGGAGGATCGCATGCGCAGCTCGGACTCAAGCTTGCGCAGGTTTTGGCTGATGAATGGAATGCCTCTTTGACTGCGCTGAATATCCAGCTCGGCCGGGGGGCTTCTGCCGCTCAATCCGAGTTCGACAAGCAGAGTGTCCAGCTCTTTCAGGATAAAGCCAAGGAATTTGTCAAAGATACTCTTGATGCGGTCGGCGTCTCTGCAGTAGTAGACGTGGTTATCGACACGGACATCGCCCGTGCCATCGCCAGTATTGCTCGAAAGAATGACCTTATTGTGATCGGAGCTTCAGAGGAATGGGCTCTCAGACGGAGGCTTTTCGGTTCGATTCCGGATAA
>SOIA01000285.1 GCA_004378665.1 Candidatus Aminicenantota bacterium | reverse complement strand
CGTCCCCAATCAGTCCCCAATCACTTAATCTTCTTGGCCGTGAAAACTCCGTTGGGCTGAGTGACTTTAGCTTCTGTGACCTTTCCGGATTCATCCATGACGAATTCAATGCTGAAGCCGGAGAGAGCCTTGAAGTTGAATGTTGTGCCTTTATAGGGTACCAGCTCGTATTCGGGTTGGCCGGGAACGAAGAGAAACAAGGTCTTATCCCCTTTCAGAAAAACAGTGGATTTGACTTCCCCAAGCATATATTCTCCCACGAATTTCTCGAGGAAACTTTTTTCCATCATGGCTTTTTCTGGCATCTTGGTGAACACGACCGGCTCAACAGCACTTTCCAGCTGAGTGGAAAAGCTGCCGATGTTTCCCTTGAGGTCTGTCAAAAAGGATACTTTAAAAGAAAAATCATACATCTCATAATTGAACTCGAACACATCATAATGGTAATGACTCCCAGAATGAGGCATTGAATTGTACACCGCATTCAACTGGTCGTCCTTCTTCATGATGGAGATCACGCCGTATCCAGGATGCTGATAATCTCCAGCATAATCCTCCAGGGGATGGGAAGGCTTGGTGTTCGGCTTGCGGTCCTTATCCTTTTCCTCTTTGGCCTTTTCAGCCTGTTCTTCGCCTTCCTCGACCTGCTTCTTGACCCGGCTGTTCCAATCCACCTGGTCAAGCCCGAGTAAACGGTCGATCACATTATTGGAAATAATAGACGGCAGAGGGGTTCCGCTCCTGTTGGTCAGGATGACCATCCCGATATTATCTCTGGGCAAGAGGACAACTTGGGCCGTGAACCCATCGATGCCTCCGCCGTGACTCAGTCTGAGATGCCCTCTATACGCAGTGATCCCCCAGCCCATCCCGTACATCGAGTAGAACGATTCATTGTATCTGAAGGATTTGGAGCTGATCATCTGGGGAGAATGGATCTCTTTAAAACTTGCCTCGGAGACGATCTGCTGGTCGCCGATCTTTCCGTTGTTCAGATTGAGAAGGATCCAGTTCGCCATATCCATGACGCTGGAATTGATCGAGCCCGCAGGACCGACGGTGTCGATGTTCCGGAACGGAATTTCAATGAGCTTATCATCTTTCTCCATGTAAGGGAGAGCAAAATCCGACGCCTTCTGGGAGTCATTGACTGAAAAATTACTGTTCGACATTCCCAGCGGCATGAAAATCCGGTTCCGAACGAATCTCTCCCAGCTCGTTCCCGTGGTCTGCCCCACCAGGTAGCCTGCGGTCATGAACATCAGGTTCTGGTACTGATATACTGTCCGGAAATCCTCACTCGGCTCAAGATACTGCAGACGATCGAAGAGCTCCTTTCGAGTGGCAGAGGAATTGTACCACATCAGATCATGACGGGGCAGGCCTGAGCGATGACACACGAGGTCACGCGAAGTCATCCTCTCTGTGGCGAATGTGTCTTTGAGCTTGAATGTGGGAAGATATTCTTTCACAGGTTTATCCCATTCGAGCTTTCCCTCATCCACCAGAATCCCCATCGTTGTGGCCGTGAACGCTTTGGTGCAGGACCCGATGGCAAAGAGCGTTTGAGGAGTGACGGGCAGGTTTTTCTCGATGTCCCGGAAACCAAATCCGTTGGAATAAACAAGCCTTCCGTCCTGGACTACAGAGATCGCCAGTCCAGGAACATTCCACTTTTCCATCCTCTCCGTGATGAATTTATCAATCCCCTTCAAGTAAGCTTCTGGGGTCTTTTTCTTGGCTGCAAGGGGCGTGAATAGAAAAGACAGGATAATTAAAAGACAAAAAGCTCTTGTAATTTTACTTCTCATGTCAGATCCTCCCTC
>SOIA01000272.1 GCA_004378665.1 Candidatus Aminicenantota bacterium | reverse complement strand
GATGAAGCTGAAAAACATGCCTGTCCCTCTGACTGCGGACATGGTGGATGAATACATGAAGCCGGTTCTTGAAGCGGCGCTAACCGGGGATTTTTCGGCTATCAAGACTGTATAGAAATGAAAGAAGTCGTATTGAATTTGGGACAGAAAAGCTTTCCGATAAGTGTGCCCGATTCTACAGAGATCCTTTCGATGGGGAAGGCTCCTCTGCTTTTCAACCCGGAAGAAAAAATCTACGATGCTCTTGCGAATCCGATCGACAGCCTCCCTCTCAAATCTCTAGTGCGCAAGAAATTGCAAGAGAATCCCGATGCAAATGCTGTTGTTGTCATTTCAGACAATACCCGTCCAGTTCCCTCCTCTGGAAAATCAGGGATCCTCTATCCGGTGGTCGACGAAATCGTGAAGGCCGGACTCCACGCTTCCCGAATCCGACTCCTCGTCGCCACAGGAACTCACAGACCAATGAAAGAAGAGGAGCTCAAGAGAATGCTTGACTCGAGAATATTCGGTCTTGGCGTTGAAATCATCAATCATGACAGCCGGAATCCTGATGACCTGATCTCCGTAGGGAAGACAGAACTCGGTGGTGATATCCTCCTGAATCGCTTTTATGTCGAAAGCGACCTTAAAATCCTGACCGGCCTGGTGGAGAGTCATTTTATGGCCGGAGTATCTGGAGGGAGAAAATCCATCTGTCCCGGTCTTCTCGCAGAGGATTCCATATACGTGCTGCACAGCGGACCTGTGCTCGCCTCGCCCAACGCGAGAGACCTCGTTATTGAGGGAAATCCCGTTCACGATGAGGCCCTGAGAGTGGCGAAGATGGCCGGCTGTGATATGATCGTCAACGCCACTCTCGATTCAAAATACAGGCTCACCGGAGTTTTTGCCGGAGACCTGGAATCCGCTCATCTCGCCGCCTTCGAAAAATTGAAAAGCTATGCGGCAATCCCTGTCACAAAAAAATTCGACCTGGTCATCGGCCACACTGGCTTTGTGGGAGTGAATCACTACCAGGCGGCTAAAGGCGCCATGGCATGCCTGCCGCTGCTCAAGCAGGAAGGATTCTGCATCCTGTCTGGGTATCATACTGACCCTGATCCCATCGGCAGCACCAACTACAAGAAAATGATGCGGCTTCTTGGAGAGAAGGGCTCTGAAAAATTCATAGATGCCATCCTTTCTCCCGGGTGGAGTTTTGTGCCTGACCAGTGGGAGGCTCAGATGTGGGCCAAGGTCTTCCAAAAAATCCCGATGGAGAACCTCATCTACTGCTCATTTGATATCCCAGAGGAATCCTTTACAAGAATCCCGGGAAGAGATGCCAGGACCATCATCCCTGAGGCCAATGATCTTCAGGAGCTGGTGGAACAATCAATCGATTGGGTCTACAAAAAACTCAGTCTCAGTTTGGGGCAAGAGCCTCTGATCGCCTTTCTTGCGGATGGACCCTACGGCATTCCTTTCGAAGAAAGATAAGGGGAAAGGGGCCTGGCCCTTTTTTGTTGACGGGGCATCGTGATTCGAATACACTAGAATGCGATAATACGGGACGATTCGCATCAAGGAGTCAATCATGAAAAGGATTCATCCCTTATCCGGAGTCTTTTTATCTTTTCTGATCTTTGCTTCTGCATCCTTTTCTTTTTCGATCGAGCAAACCGAGCTTCCCAAGACCGACCTCCCTGTGTTGATCACCTCTTGCGGACAGAGCCCTGGCCCGGTGCGGTTAAAAGCCATCTTTAAAAAGCTGGACCTCGAGTACGAGCCGAAAGCCTATGACGTTGTCGAATTCCTCACGGCAAAAGACCTCAAGATCTATAAGGATGTCGGAACTCCTTTCAAGACGCTAATCATCGTCATGGGAGCGAGCCTCAAGGGAATGGGAGCTGCGGGAATATCTATCGAAGATGAGATCGATAGGGTTTCCGAGCTGATGAAAGAGGCCCGCCAGCATGGGATGACCATCATCGGAGCCCATATCGGAGGCATGAAAAGGAGAGCCCAGGGTGCGACGGTCGGCGATAATACCGACGAGCTCAGCATAGACGCCGTGGCTCCGAAATCAGACCTGCTGGTCGTTATCAAAGAGGGCAACGCAGACGGCCGTTTCACCATAATCTCTCAAGACAAAGGCATCCCGATGATCGAAGCGGAAAAACTTCTGGACCTTATTCCGGAATTCGAAAAACTCTTTAAGAAATAAACAACGCTAGGGGACTTCTTCATAACTCAGTCAACGGATGAGAGGCCAGCCAAGAGCGCAGAAATCCTCCATCCTGACTCGCTCGACTGACCATTCATCGAAATATCCCCCGCATCCGCTTCCAAAAGGTCACTGCCCGTTTTTTCGGTATTCATCTGCCGAGAAGAGATTCTTCCGATGAGCATGGCAACATCCGCCCAGATCATACTGGCCGTGATGGTCGGGACGTACCTCATCGCCAAGGTTTTCAAGGTCTCGACGGAGCTTTCCATGTTCGCGGCAGCCCTTGCCGGGGCCATAGCCGGTGGATTCGGAATCCCGGCCAGGCATATCGTTGAGGGCGCCTTCACCTACCTGGATATCGTCCTGATCTTCATCACCGCGACTCTCTTCATGAATCTCCTGAAGGAATCCGGGGGCGTGGCCTATGTTATCAGGGGAATTCTCCGCAGGTTTCACCGGCGAAAATCGATTCTCTTTGTCCTGATCACCTTTCTTCTGCTTCTTCCCGGTGCGCTGACCGGAGCGGGAAGTGTCACAGTCCTGATCACAGGCGGGATGATCGCTGTGGTCTTGGGGTACATGGGGATATCCAAACCGCGAACAGCCGCCATCATCTTCATCCTAGCAAGCCTCAGCGCAGCTGCCCCGCCAGTGAGCCTGTGGGCAATGCTTACAGCGGCAGGCGTGAACATGCCCTACGTGGGATTTTTCCTGCCCCTGCTCCTCCCCTGCGTGCTGCTCTCCCTGATTGTCATATTCATCCTGGGCTGGAAAGGGAAGCCTGTGGACCTGAAAAAAGCCCTGGAAGAACTCCCAGAAGCTCCGCCTCGAATGAACTGGATCCGTATCTTGCTCCCCTTTCTTGTGTTTATCTTCCTGGTCCTGGCCGGAAGAATCTGGCCCCATTCGCTCCCCGTGGTCGGTCTTCCGATGATGTTCATGGTCTCTGCTTTTGTGAGCCTCCTGCTCTCGCCCATAAAGCTGAATTTTCTCAAGATCTCCAGAGATACAGTTCACCAGCTCCTTCCTTTGATCGGAACACTCACCTGTGTCGGGATCCTGGTTCAGATTATGACCCTCACCGGAGTCCGGGGATTAATCGCCATCACAATCGTGACCCTCCCGTTGATCGCGGTTTTCCTCACGCTCTTCTTTTTTCTTCCCGTTTCCGAGGCTGTATTGATGTGGGGCGCGGCTCCCGTTCTCGGCGTCCCCCTGGTTTTGCTGTTCAATACCATCGGGCTCAATCCCATCATCGCTCTGGCCGGAATGAGTGTCATCTGGCCGCTGGGGGATGCCCTGCCGCCAACAGCCATTATCGGCCGGCTGACCGTCCAGACCGTCGGGATGAAAGATTCGTATGCCCGGATGTTGAAACACTGTCTCATCCCGGCCATCATCATCATGGTTGTGGGCACTCTGATGGTCGTCTTCAGTAAAAAACTGTCTTTTTTAACCCTGCTATGAGGAATGAGATTATGGCGGAAAGCATTCAGATAAAAGTCTTCACAACACCAAGACAGACACTGCCAAAAACTACACAGGAGGTCTTTTTCTGATGATTATGACCATCCTCTATTATATTCTCACCGGATTCATCGCCTTTCTCATCATCTGGAACCTGCTGAAAAGCAAGAAATGGCAGGAAGAGATCCTCTACATCATCATCCTTATGCCGTTTCTTCTCAGGCTGTTCAGGTTGAAATAGGGCGTGGAGGAGAAATGATGTCTGTACACGGGCTCCACATCCGAAAATGCAGTTTTGTCATCCTGGGCGCGATTCTCATGGCTTTTGCGGGCACGAGTTTCTACAACAGCCGGCACCTGAGAGAGCCAGTCGTCCTCAGCCCGGGCGTGACGCAGGTCAAAAAGTTAAGCGACTATTTTCCCGGCATCAAGGGAACGATCAACGATTCGAATATATATATCCTCGAAGGAACCGAGCCGGGAGGGACGATCCTCATCCTCGGGGGATCCCATCCTGAAGAGCCGGCCAGCCGTTTGACGACCTGGATTCTCGCAGAGAATGCTGCGGTTGAACAGGGAAGGCTTCTCGTGGTCCCATCTGCTAACCGGAGCGCCACAACGGTCACCCGTCTCGGGGGAGCTTATCCTCCGGATTTCACGATTCCTACCCCATGGGGAGGCCAGAAATTCCGCATGGGAGACAGATGGTCAAATCCTCTCGACCAGTGGCCAGACCCTGAGGTCTACATCCACTATCCCAGCCGTCAGGAGCTGGCTTACGTGGACATCCGGAACCTGAACAGGACATGGCCTGGCCGGGCAAACGGGACTCTGACCGAAAAAACTTGCTACGCGATGACACAGCTGATCCAGAAAGAAAACGTGGATATCGTCATCGACCTTCACGAAGCCGAGCTTCAATATCCTGTCATTAGCACCATCGTCGCCCATCAAAAAGGAGAGGATCTGGCCGCGCTGGTCTCGATGATGATATCAGGTTCGGAAGGATTCGACATCGGAATGGAGTATTCTCCCAAGGCTCTCCACGGCCTCTCTCACCGGGAAATCGGTGACCACACGCAGGCCATATCTCTTCTTCTTGAGGCTCCTGAGCCCTTTCTCGACGCAACCCGCGGCCGCACGGACCGCGCTCTCCTTCTCGAAGGCAAAGATGAATTCGTTCTCAGAGCGGGAAAGCACGGCCTCCTTTTCGAGAAGATGGATGAGGACGGGTGGCCGATCGATATCCGGGTCGGCCGGCACTGCTCGACAATAATTTACATCCTGGAGCTCTGGTCTGAGGAAAATCCCGAAAAAGCCGTGGTCGCCAGAAAGATCCCCCGCTATGCTGAGGTAAAAGAAAAGGGAGTGGGCTTTTTTCTCCGTGATCCAACTAAAGAAGACCCGAAAAATGTCTATTTCGAATGAAGGCGAAAAATCAAGATGACCACGACTAGAACCAGGTAAACAGCCGCAAGAACAAGAAACAAAGGCTGTCTTTCTCTGGCCAGCGAATAGATCTTCCCCTTCCCCGGAGCAGGAAAAGGTGAAGGATCCCACGGAAGCCCGTATGTTTCAGCCAGACCTTTGACAAAAAGGAGGTGAATCACAGGGATACTGCGGGAGGCCATCTCAAACAGGACTCCCCGTCTATCGACAGGAGGCAAATGACTGATCTTGGTCAAGCCGGGCTTCAACTCTAAAATCTCAGGATCCGTTCCGATGTTGGCCCAGCTTCCGCCGATGTTGATGAAGGATTTGATCTCAGACTCTCCTGCGTTTCTTTCATAAAGCCTCATCCTGGTCTGGACATTCACCTTGAGATCGGGCTCATGGATAAAAGGAATCCCGGTTTGGACAATTTCTTCACTCAGGAATATGCGTCCCTCAGGATTCATGTCTTTCCCTGTATCCTCCTCTCCTCCCAAGGACAGGGCAATCGGCTGGGAATCATGCACTCCTGATTCTCTCAGGCAATCCAGCATGTCCAGCCAGTGGAATTCCGAAATATTCGCTCCCCACTGAGAGGCTCCGAGCGAACAGATCATCAACACGTTCAGATCCATGGCCTTTGCGGCGGATAGAGTGGCGACGATCAGAGACGGAAAAGAACTCGAAGCTCCGACTGCCACCGTCTCCCCTTTCTCCACACCCGCTTCTTGAAGCAAGAAAACCACCAGAGCGGCAAAGTTGGGATTCGTTGTTGTCCTTTTAGCCTCAAGATTTCCTAAAGTTGTCGTGAGCGGAGAGAATTCAAGACCGATGAGCCCTGTCCGGTTCGGGTCACTCTTTGAATCGAGAACCAGGTCTCTCCCGGTCCGGCATTC
>SOIA01000318.1 GCA_004378665.1 Candidatus Aminicenantota bacterium | reverse complement strand
GGAAATGGGGATGCTTTCTGATCCCACAAATCGTTTGGATTTTTCTTTGAAATATGGTATAAAAGGTCTTTTCATAAGAATAGAACAATGCCAAAAGTATGTGAAGTATGCGGAAAGGGCCCCCTCTTCGGGCATTCTGTCAGTCATTCTCATAAGGCTTCGAAGAAGAAGTGGAAGCCGAATCTGCAGCGCGTGAAGGCCAAGACGAAATCAGGAGTCAAAAGGATATGGGTTTGCACAAGGTGCATTCGTTCTGGGAAAGTGGTTAAGGCCGTTTAAAGAAAATCACATTCTTTCCACCGAGAAGATCTCTTTCATCCCCGAAAGCTTTTTTATGATGGCTTCGAGCTGCCTGATATCCTGGATGATGATGGTGAGCTTGAATCGCGCTTTCTTATCAGAGAAAGTGACGACATCCGCCTTGGTGATATTCCCCTCCAACCTGGCAATGGCTGTTGCGATTTTGGCCAGAACTCCTGGGGAGTCTTCGCCCCGGATCAAAAGCCTGCCTTTGTAGGTGCCTTTCGGTGTGTCCTCCCATGAGACATCAACCATTCGATCGGCGTCCAGGACTTCTTTGACAACTCTGGGGCACCGCAGGGAGTGCACGGTGATCCCTTTGCCTGCAGTGATATATCCTATTATTTGTTCACCCCTTATGGGAGAACAGCATCTGGCGAGTTGGACTCCCTTGACCTGGATAATCGGCTTCGGCTTTTTGCTCACTTTTGTGACGACTTTCTTGATCAGCGTCTCTTTCTTTTTTATGACTTTTTCGGCAGAAAAGAGTTTTTCCATGAATTTTTTTCCAAGGATGATTTTCCCGGACCCAATCAGGACATAAAAGTCTTCCATCTTTTTGATTCTGAAGCTTGTGGCCGAAGCGAGACTTTTCAAAACGTTTTTTTCCTTTAGCCATTCCGGAGGCCCTTTGTACTTCTTGGCCTCTTTTTCCCATAATTTTTTTCCAAGGGCAGTGTGTTTCATCCTCTTCTGCAGGTTCAGCCAGCGCTTGATGCTGTGCCTGGCAGTGGAGGTGAAAGTGATATTCAGCCAATCTCTTGTCGGAGTTTTTTCCGGAGAAGTGATAACCTCCACCCTATCCCCTGTTTTCAGGGTGGTCTTCAAAGGGGCTCCTTTGCCGTTGATTTTAACCTCAGCGCAGTGGAGCCCGATTTCTGAATGAATATTAAAAGCAAAATCCAGGGCCGATGCACCGAGGGGCAGAGTGATAACCTTCCCTCTTGGCGTAAAGACGTAGATTTCTTCAGGGATGAGATCGGTTTTCAGGCTTTTCAGGAATTCCCGCGGGCTCTTCTGTTCTTTGTACAGGTCAACCATCTCCCTCAGCCAATGAAGCCGTCTGTCCTCCTTCATGATGTGGCTGGGATCTTTTTCCTTGTATTTCCAGTGAGCCCCGATGCCGTTTTCAGCGAGGTTATGCATATCACGGGTTCGGATTTGGATTTCGATAGGCATGTTTTTTTCGGTGATGATCGTGGTGTGGAGAGATTGGTAGAGATTAGGCTTGGGTATCGCGATGAGGTCTCTGAAGCGGCGAGGATGATGCGGCCATTTCTGGTGGATGAAGCCGAGGGCTGCGTAGCAGTTCTTAACGGTGTCAGTGATGAGCCTTAAAGCCATGAAGTCGAACACCTGGCCGAAGTCGATGCCCCGCTTTTTCATCTTGTTATCTATACTGTAGAGTCTTTTTATCCTGTATGATATTTTAGCCGGGATTTTATTTTCATTCATTAAATCTTCAAGAGAAGCTTTTATTTTTTTGAGTTCTCTTTCTGCTTTTTTTCGTCGAGGCTCAACCAGAGATGCCACTTCAAAATAATCTTCTGGATTGACGAAGCGGAATGACAGGTCTTCAAGCTCTGCCTTGATCCGTCCCATGCCCAGCCTGTTTGCGATGGGGGCGTATATTTCCAGTGTTTCCTTGGCGATCTGTTTTTGTTTGTCCTCGGATAAGAATTTTAGGGTTTTGAGATTATGAATCCTGTCCGCCAGCTTGATGAAGATAACTCTCAGGTCGTCCGTCATGGCGAGGATGATCTTTCTTATGCTTTCGGCCTGTCTCGCTTCAGGAGAGGACTCCTGAACTCGACTGATCTTCGTCACCCCTTCCACCAGATGGGTGATCTCCTTCCCGAAAGCCTGGGCCAGCTCGACGGCTGTCGAATCGGTGTCTTCCAGGACGTCGTGGAGGAGGCCCGCGGCCAGGGTGGTTTTATCCAGTCTCATATTGGCCAGCATGTTGGCCACTTCCAGGGAGTGGCTTAAATAAGGCTCGCCGGAACGGCGGGTTTGGCCTTTATGAGCCTGAGCCGCAAACACGTAAGCCTTCTTCAGGAGGATGATATCCTTTTCGGGATAAGAAGAGGAGACTTTGTCCAGGATATCGTCAAATCGAATCATGGCTTTGGATTTTCCGAGCTATGGGATATGCTGTCAGGTTTGATCGGGACTATCATTTTTTTCCTCTTGCAGGATCCAGTCCACCGCATCCAACAGAGTTTTGGCCACGTAAGCAAGCTCCACGCCCTTTTCTTTAAGCTTGGGCAGCGATTCCTGGCCGAATCCGGTGAGGCAGAGTATGGGCCTGGCTTGAATGTTCAAGCCAAACAGGATGTCTTCCACCTTATCCCCCACCATATAAGATTTTTTTGTGTCAATGTTGAGGTCTTTGACGGCCTTGAGGGCCATGCCTGGATTGGGCTTGCGGCACTGGCAGTCATCCCTGTATTCAGGGTCAGGAGAGAAGAGGTAATGCGGGCAGTAGTAGATGCCGTCGAAATGAGCGTGATGCTGGGCAAAAGAGGCTTCTAATCTTTGGTGAATGTCGCGAAGGGCTTTCTCTTGGATGAGCCCTCTCCCGATGCCGGACTGGTTGGTCACGATAACGGTTAACAGCCCGGCTTCGTTCAATTTCCTGACGGCTTCGAAGCTGTAGGAGAAGACCTCGATAGAGTGAAAGGAACGGGGGTAGCCCACGTCTCTGTTTATGGTTCCGTCTCTGTCGAGAAACACCGCTTTCTTTTTCATCCTAAAAATCCTTGGCAGGCCTTATAAACCTCTTCAGAAGAGATGTTCCGCATACACCTGTGGTCAAACGGGCACTCTCTATAACTGCACGGCCAGCAGGGGACATCTTTCTTGATAACGACTGCCGGCTCCTGATAAGGCCCGGTCACGCTCGGGTCAGTCGGTCCGAACACGGCAACAACAGGGATTTTCAGAGCATTGGCCATGTGCATGGGCCCTGAATCGTTGGTTATGAACAGGTTGGACTGGCTGACCAAGCCAGCGAGCATCCTCAGGCTTGTCTGTCCCATCAGGTCGATGGGTTTTTGAGTCATGAGGGATGAAATGGATTCAGCCAACTCCTTTTCATTCCCGGATCCAGTGATGAGAACCGTTGCTTTGTTTTGGACCTGAAGGAGGCTTCCGAGCTCCGCGAACCGTTCAGCGGGCCATCTTTTCGCAGGCCCGTATGACGCACCAGGGTTGAGAACGATAAGTGGACGATTGAGGTCCACGCCGAGAGAGAGAAGCCGCTCTCTGGCCTTCTTCTTTTCCTCTTTGGTTAGATGGAGGAAAAGAGAGGGGAGGCCAGCCTTGAAGCCTAACCCTGAGATCAGCTCCTTGTAGTAATCCGCTTGGTGGAAGGAGTTTTTGAGCTTTTTCGTGGAAATCTTCCTTGTCAGAAGGAAGCCACGTCCGTCCCTCGAATATCCCCATCTTTCAGGGATTTTAGCGAGGTAAAAAAGGAAAGCGGACGCGAAGGAATTCGTGAAAAGCACTCCTGCGTCAAAATCAAACGCTTTTATTTTATTTGCTGACTCTTTCAGACTCTTGAGGTCGTCCGCATCGGAGAGGGGAATCGTCCCTTTGATGAAGTCATGGGACAGGAAGATGTCTCGGACCCATTCTTTGGTGGCCACCCAAAACTGGGCCTCGGGGAGGTTTTGACTCAGGCTTTGGATCGCCGGAAGAGCCAGCACGGAATCCCCGATCCAGTTGGGGGCGCGGACGATAATCTTCATGCACATAATTTTATGCACTATTTGCGATCATGTCAAAGGAAGGGCCGGAGGGAGGCTATCGAGAATCTTTTTTGCTCTTGGCGACTTCTTTCGTTTCGATTTTTTTCTTTTTTTTTGGCTTTTCTTCTTTCTCTATCTTCTTTTTTTTCGCGTAATCGGTGATGTAGAAGCCGCTGCCTTTGAATTGGATAGCTGGTGCGGAGAGGACTTTCTTCAGCCTCCCCCCGCACTCCGGGCATTCCTTGGGAGGGGGGTCGCTGACTTTCTGGATGACCTCAAGGACGGATGCACATTTGATGCACTTGTATTCATAGAGCGGCATTGTTCATCTTTCGGTGGAGGGATTCAGGCGTTGAACCTTGAATTTGTTTTTATTTACTCCCATGCTTTTTAACCTGAATTATTCATAAAATATGCCGACACCTTATTCTTTCATTTCTTAAGGATGCTTGATTATCTTATGTCGGCATCTTTTACCCTTCGGGCGAGCCGATCTTACAGAATCTACTTCGTTACAGCACAATCGCGGTGGACGACCACAGCTTCATGTGCTGTGCCTCGTATCTCCAGCAACCTCGACTCGTGAATAACTCACGTCCCCTGAATTATTCATAAAATATGCCGACACCATATTCCTTCTTTTCAAAAGGGGACAGGCCTGTTCAATGGAAGACGATGGCTTCGAAGATGAAAATGTCTGCTCCTGATTTCCAGGAGTTCCTGGAAAGCCCCGCCTTTAAACATGCCTGCGCGAGGAATTCTTCGCGCGACCAGTTGTTCTCCACAGGAACTTGTGGGAGGAGCAATCCTTTGCTTTCTCCCTTGGATATGATGAGCCCGTGCCTCCCGACTTCGATCAACTGAGGATTGTGTATCCTTTGGGGAGTCGTGAGCACAGAGATCTCGATTTCAAGGTCCTCGAGTTCGTCAGCCGAGACAGGGAGGAACCTGGAGTCCCGACAGGCCGCGTAAATAGCGGCGCGGATGACGGATTCATACAAGGGGAAAACAGGTTCTGTAAATCCTATGCAGCCCCTGAGGCGACCGTTTTTCTTGAGAGTCACAAAGGCTCCCCTTTTGGCCAGCAAATTCGGGTCTTGAGTTGCATAGTCTATGACCTTTTTTTCTCTGATGAACAGGTCTATGGCTGAGCCGGCCAGCTGGAGGAGCTCTTTTTTCCCTTCCTTGGACAGGCGGAATGGGAGAGGCGGATTTTTAAGATAGAGGGCGGCAGCAAGATATCCCACGACCTGTGACTGAGGCCCTCCGGCATCGGATGAGTCGGCATACGCGAGGATCTCGATTCCTGCCTCCCCTTGGTCTTGAGCATACAGAAGAGCCGTGACTACCGGGCTTCCTCCGCACATGAGATTCTCTCCTCTCTCAAGCTTTCGGATGAGAGTGTCGGTCTTGAAAGACTGGATGAGAGTGATCGTGTTGGAGTCAGTTTTGTTGGCTTTTTGTTTGGGAAAGAAATGGGAGAGGTCCGTGGAGGCGATGACCAGGACATTTTTGCCGGGTAGGACTCTTGACAGCGCTTGAGCCAGAGAGTTAATGGTCTTTCGGGACTGATACCCCATGACTACCGGAACGATTTTTGCTTGAGGGAGAGTCTTCTGGATGAACGGGATTTGAACTTCAAGAGAGTGTTCTTGCAGGTGGGCTTGGGGCACGTATCCGAATCCTGAGGCTTCCGCAAGCTCTGAAGCCAGCTTCTCATCCACTTCAACGTTCCCTAAAGGGGTTTGGTATGCTCCTTTGGGGTAGATCGAACACCCGTCGAATCCGTATCTATGGGAAGGGCCGATGACGACGACCGCCCGGTATTTTTTTCCTTGAACCAGGCTGTAGGAATGGGCTGCCACCTGCCCGGAATAGACATATCCCGCGTGAGGAGCGATAAGAGCCAGGATTTCTCCTGAAGGAAGCGTTGTTTTTCGGGCCTTCTGGAGAAAGCTGTCGATTTGAAGGGAAAG
>SOIA01000389.1 GCA_004378665.1 Candidatus Aminicenantota bacterium | reverse complement strand
GCTGTCCGGACGGAGATGTCCTGACCCTTCAAAGTGATTTCGACAGCGCCGTGAATGTCTGTGCGGTAGACTTTTGCTCCTATCCGTTCATATCGTTCCAACACCTCTTTATCTGGAAAACCGTACATGTTCCCCGCACCAACAGAGATTACCACAATGCGGGGAGCGATGTTTCTGAGAAAATCTTCTGAGCTTGAGGTGCGACTTCCATGGTGTGGAGATTTAAGCACCTGGCTTCTAATCTCTGAGAATTTTTCCAAGATATCTTTTTCGGCTTGGATGCCGATGTCTCCAGAAAGAAGGAATGAAGTCTGTCCGGAAGTGATCCTGAGCACAAGAGAATCGTCGTTGCGGGTTCTGTAAACAGTGAATTCCTTTTGTTCAGGGTGGAGAACGTCGATTATTACCCGACCTTCTTGATGTGAAGCGCCGCGGAAAAGCCTCTGAGTCGTAGTTGATTTGGGGAGGATCTTTTTGAGTTCGGCGTAATCCTCGTTTTCTGAAGGACTGAATGCTTCCCAGAATTCGCGTATTTTAAAGTTCTTGGATACAGCCTTCAAGCCGTTCAAATGGTCAGGATGAGCGTGAGTGAGGACCAGATAATCAATTTTTTTTATCCCTTTGCTCCAGAGGAATGAAGAGACCACGCTCTCGCCGACATCGAACGTGCCCTGTGGAAATCCGCCTCCGTCGATCAACATTTTCCTTTTTCCGGGAAACTCAACAAGTATGGACTCTCCCTGCCCAACGTCGATGAACGTGAATTTGAGGTTTTTGGATAAGGGAGGAAAGGGAGAAGTGATCAGGATAATGAAAAAGGCCAAAAAGCAGAGCGTCAAGATAGTTCTTTGCCTTTTGATTTTTGGAGGAAGAAGCAGAAGATACAGAAAAAGAAAATACCCGAGGAGGGTGATTAAATGCGGTGTGGGGATTCTGTAAGAAATGAATGAAAACCTGTCCAGAAGGTGTGAGGAACCGATGAGGAGGTCTATCAAAAATTTTATACCTAGAGTCAGCCACCGGGACAGAAGGGTGCTGAGGAATGCGAGAGGGAGGAAGATATACCCGGCAGCCATGATCAACGCGACCAGAGGCAGCGCAGCGAAATTGAGGATGAGCGCGGAGAATGTGATCCTGTTGAAAGAGCCGGCCACGAAAGGCAAAACTCCGAGCTGGGCGGTCAGAGACAGAACCAGGATCTCACTTATTCTCAGCGGAAGTTTAGGAAGGTATTTGATGATTCTGGGGAAAAAGAGGATGATGGTCAGTGTGGCCGAGAAGGTCAGTTGGAAACCCACGTTAAAAAGACTGAAAGGATTGAGGAAGAGCAGGAAGAAGGCGCTGATAGAGATAGTGTTGATGAGGCTGACGTTCCTCCAGATGAGCTTACCGAGCAGAAAGGCAAGAGTCATGATTGTTGCCCTGAACACCGAAGGTCTCCCCTCCACAAGAAAGGCGTAAAAAAGAAGGAAGACCATTACGAGTAGATAGGAAAGCCGAGTGGGAGCCCTGAATAATTTGAAGAGAGAGAAAAGAAAGAAGGAAATGATCGCAATGTGAGCTCCGGATATGGCAAAGAGATGATAGATGCCTGATCTTTGAAGAGACTGATTGACAGCGGAGTCCATTCGGTTCCTCTCCCCAAGAAGAAGAGCTTCGAGAACGGCTCCTTGTGGAGAGAGTGATCGCTTGCTGTCGGATGAGGGGAAGTGAGCCTCGATTTTTTTCAGCAGCTTCTGGCGAAGGATTGATACGAGACGAAGAGGAGAGTAATTTTTTCCAGGTTCTAATCTTTCAACGAGCAGAGGAGTTTTCGAGGCGGCTCTGTTGTGGATATTCTGGCTTTTGAGATAGGCAGTCATAGAGTATGATTTAAAATTTCTGAAGCCATGATGAGGAAGAAGCCGCGCCGAAACCTTGACCTTGTCGTGGACAAAAAGATCGTACGGAAGGGCAAATTCGGATGAATGAGGCACAGTTACTCTGAGATTCCCCCTGATTTTTTGTTCTGTGTTCTGATAGGAGACTTTTTCCACTCGGATGAAAAGGACATCCCTGTCTAGCCCGTGAGAGGGAGATTTATAGAGCTTTCCGGTAAAATCGGCATAGGATGTGAATTCTAATTTTCGGAGAGAATTGTTTTCGAAATTAATGTTCGTGGAGGTGTAGAAACTGGCACCCAAGAGAAAAGTCGAGAGAAGGATAAAGACGAACGCCAATTTGTTTTTATGGATGGAATAGCAAAGCCAGCCGCAGGTCAGAGACGCCGCAAGAGAGAGAATCCAGCTGAACAAAGGAAGGGACAGAAGAGAGGAAAGTAATATTCCCAAAACCAACGACAGCGCGAGAAAGAGAAAGGGGAACCGCATTGCTTTAGAGAGTGACCGTTTCGTTGAATGTGCCGAAAATATCTTTCAGGAGAGCAGAGATTTCTCCAAGAGTGGCTTTGGCCTTGACTGCCTCTATGATGTGCGGGAGGCTGTTTTCATCTGATTCGACAGCGTTTCTTAAAGCGTCCAGTCGGCTTTTGACTTTCTGGGCAGACCTGCTTTTCTTGAGAAGGCGGAGCTTTTTGACCTGATTCGTTTCGATTGTTTTAGGGGGGGAGTAAAGGTTATATTGAATCCTGTCTTCCCTTTTTTGGTATTTGTTGAGGCCAACGATGATCTGTTCTTTGTTTTCTATCTGTTTTTGATATCTGTAAGCGCTTTCCTGGATCTCTTTCTGGATGAAACCTTTTTCGATAGCGACGAGCATTCCGCCCAATTCTTCAATCTTCTCGAGGTAGTCTTTGACTTTTTCCTCGATCTGATTTGTCAGGCTTTCAATCAGAAATGAGCCCCCAACAGGATCTACTGTATCAGTCACACCGCCTTCGTAAGCGATGATCTGCTGGGTCCGGAGCGCGATTTGAGCCGCCTCCTCGCTCGGAAGCGCCAGAGCTTCGTCCCAGGAATTGGTGTGCAGAGACTGTGTTCCGCCCAAGACTGAAGCCAACGCCTGGAGGGTCACTCTGACCACATTATTTTCTGGTTGTTGGGCGAGAAGAGCGACTCCGCTTGTCTGAGTGTGGAACCTGAACTTCCAGGACAGCGGATCTTTCGCGTGCAATTCTTCTCTCATGAGCCG
Source organism: Candidatus Aminicenantota bacterium (assembly GCA_004378665.1). Taxonomy (GTDB): domain Bacteria; phylum Acidobacteriota; class Aminicenantia; order Aminicenantales; family Aminicenantaceae; genus SOIA01. The sequence goes on along the minus strand of SOIA01000389.1, from coordinate 2,927 downwards.
GGCCCAGATTCGTCTGGCCGCGCGGAATTTGGCGATTTCCTCGAAAAAGTTGTTGTGTGATGCCAGGAAAAAAGAGAGACGAGGAGCAAACGTGTCCACATCGAGTCCGGAGTCGATGGCCGCCTTAACGTAAGTGATGGCGTTGGCAAAGGTGAAGGCCAACTCCTGAACCGCCGTGGCGCCGGCTTCCCTGATGTGGTAGCCGCTGATGCTCATCGTATTCCAGTTGGGAACGTTTTTGTGACAGAAGGCTAGAATATCCGTGATGATTTTCAGAGACGCTTGAGGAGGAAAGATGTACGTTCCCCGGGCAATGTACTCTTTAAGAATGTCGTTCTGGATTGTTCCGGAGAGACTGGACCACTTTATCCCTTTTTTTTCGGCAAGAGCCAGGTACATCGCGAGAATGATGGCCGCCGTGGAGTTGATCGTCATCGAGACGCTGATTTTGTCCAGAGGGATGCGCTTGAAAAGGATTTCCATGTCTTCAAGAGAGTCGATAGCCACACCGACTTTTCCCACTTCTCCGTGGGAGAGAGGATCATCTGAGTCAAGGCCCAGTTGGGTGGGAAGGTCAAAAGCGACGCTTATGCCTGTCTGCCCTTGGGAGAGAAGAAATCGGTATCTCCTGTTAGACTCCTCTGCGGTCCCGAAGCCTGCATACTGTCGCATTGTCCACAGCTTTCCCCTGTACATGGTGGAATACAAGCCTCGGGTGAAAGGGTATTTTCCGGGCTCGCCCAGATTCCGTGAAGCGGTAAAACCGGCCAGGTCTTTTTTGCTGTAAACCTGTTTGACTTCAATCCCTGAAGAGGTGAGGAATTTGACTTTTTTGTCTTTGTCTGTGCCCATGGTCTGCGCAGGTATCTTTTATTGTTATCTATTGCTCTGGCTTATCAAGGAGATTGAAATCTTTATTTTTGCTTGACTGGTTCTTGGCTGCGATTTCCGGCCTGATTCAGGAAATGTACTTGGCGAAGGCTTGAGTGCCTGCATAGCTTCCCTTGTCTTCCAATTCCTCTTCGATTTCCAGCAGACGGTTGTATTTGGCGACCCGTTCGCTTCTGCTCAGGGAGCCGGTTTTGATCTGGCCTGTATCGAGAGCCACGCTCAGGTCAGCGATGAAAGTGTCCTCGGTCTCTCCTGAACGATGGGATATCACTGCTGAATAACCTATCTTGTGGGCGTACTTCACTGCTTCCACCGTCTCGGTGAGGGTGCCGATCTGATTCAGCTTGATCAGGATGGAATTTCCTATTCCCTGGTTGACTCCTTTTTTGAATCTTTCCAGGTTGGTGACGAAAATATCGTCCCCGACGATCTGGATCTTATCCCCCAGAGCATCAGTCATGAGTTTCCATCCTTTCCAATCATCCTCAGCAAAGCCGTCTTCGATGGAAATAATGGGGTATTTATCAACCAGATTTTGATAGAATTTGACCATCTCGGGGGAAGATTTCTTCGAGCCATCCGATTTTTTGAAAACGTATCGATCGTCTGAATAGAATTCAGAAGCGGCTGCGTCGAGAGCGAGATGGATGTCTTTTCCTGGCTTGTATCCGGCTTTTTCGATACTTTCGAGAATCAGTTCGAGGGCTTCTTGGTTGGATTTTAAATTCGGAGCGAAACCTCCCTCGTCACCCACGGCAGTGCCGTATCCTTTTTTGCGTAAAATTTTCTTCAGGTTATGAAAGACTTCTGCAGCCGACCGGATGGCTTCAGAAAAATTAGAGCTTCCGATGGGTGCGATCATGAATTCCTGGATATCGACGTTGTTGTCTGCGTGAGACCCGCCGTTGAGGATGTTGACCAGAGGAACAGGCAGCCGGTAGTTCTTCCTTTGGCCCAGGTAGTGGTACAAAGGTGTGTCCAGTGCCAGAGACGCAGCATGAGCCACTGCCATCGAAACGGAAAGGATGGCATTGGCTCCCAGTTTTTTCTTTAAGGGTGTTCCGTCCAGTTGAATCAGCCGACTGTCGATTTTTTCCTGCTCAAGAGCATCCATGCCGACGATTTCGGGCGAGATGATTTCCTGCACGTTGGCGACCGCCTTGAAGACGCCCTTGCCGAGATATCGAGAGGAATCTTCATCTCTCAATTCAAGGGCTTCATGGGTGCCCGTGGAAGCGCCTGATGGAACAGCGGCCTTCCCCACAGCGCCCGACTCGAGGATGACCTGAGTGCTGATAGTCGGGTTTCCTCTGGAGTCCAGAATCTCTCTGGCTTTGATTAGATTTATGGTTGTATCGGCCATATTGGAATCTCCTGGATTTTTTATAGATGTGTATTTCTTGTTCTCTAAAGAGGAATGGCCTTTAAGGAATTTTTGTTGAGCTTATTTTTTTGTGGGTTCTTCTCCTGGTTTTTTTAAGAGCTCTGTCTTCTTCTTCTCAACAAAATCCTTGATGGTATCGATTCCTTCGGCTGTTTTCTCTTTGACGACTTTAATTCCTTTTTCGGCTTCTCTGGTGATCTTCTCGTAGCTCTCTTTGGCTTTCTCTCCGGTCTTAACCGCACCTTCATGAATTTTCTTTCGTGTTTCCTCGCCGCTTGCCGGGGCAAAGAGGACACCCAGGACGAATCCTGTGGCTGTACCGATCAGGAATGAGAGTGTGGCTTCTACAAAACAGGAGTTTCTATTATCTGCCATTTTTTTCCTCCTTTTGTTTCTTTTTCCTTATTTGCCGCCAACCAAAACGAAGAACAGGAAACAGCATTGGCCAGTATTTCGAGGAGGGTCGGATGATTTTTGCTGTCGTGAATCCCACGATTTCCGATATCCCGACTGCTGATTTTTTTGCGGCTTCGAGCGTTACTCTTAAATCATCCATTTTTTCATTGACTTTTTTGTCTGTCTCCGTCAAATTCTTGGCAAGTTCTCTTATCTCTTTAAGCGTTTTTTCCCCCTCCTTGGCTGTGGATCGAAG
>SOIA01000346.1 GCA_004378665.1 Candidatus Aminicenantota bacterium | reverse complement strand
TGCTGTCCTCGATCATAGCATCTTTCATGACCGCCGGACTCCACAAGGAATCCATCTACACCATGAAGCTCAAGCGGAGAGGCATCATTTTCAAGGAAGGAAGGGAAGTGAACATCCTCAGGTCCCTTCCCGTGAAAGATTTCATCAATCAGGATTATCACGTTTTCTTGAACACAGAGCATGCCGGAAATATCATCGACCAAGCCATAAGCGGGAAACATCACTGCTTTCAAGTTATAGATTCTGATAGCAATTATGTGGGCTGCCTGTCGCTCAATCAACTGAAGACATCTGTCTTGCAAAAAGAAATTATCGACTCTCTCGTTATCGCCCAGGACCTGGCTGTCTCTGACATCCACCTGGATATCGAAGACAATCTGGAACGAGCCATGGAAATCTTCGGACGAGAGGACGTGGCGGAAATCGCGGTCCTGAAGGACAATAAATTTATCGGGGTTGTGAAAAGAAAAGATGCCATCGAGGCGTATAACCACGAGATTGCCAAAAAGGAAGCCGCATCCGGCCTCGTCCAGAAGCTGAAGTTTACCCATCTAACCAAAACGATCGACATCGGAAAGGGCTACAGGATCATGGAGATCGAAGCCCCTCCCGCTTTCTGGGAAAAAAGTCTTAAAGGACTCAACCTCAGGGCTTTTCATAAAGTCGACGTCCTCCTGATCAAAAGACAAATTCCTCCCCAAACGATCACCCTCCCCTCTGCCGGCGAAATCATCAGAAAAGGAGACACTCTGATTCTTGCTGGCCATGCCGATAGCATCAAAAAAATCAGCAAAATGAGCACCGATCATTCCTCCAAGGATTAAAGCTCGCTTTGAGTTCCCAGGCCTCGACTCTGACAAGCCCTGAGTTTTCTTGACAACATTCCTGTCAAGTCTTATATTTAATTAAACGGTCAACGAGGAGCGAGCCATGGAAATTGAAATGAAAATAAAGGGTCTTGTGGTGGATCCCATATCCAAGATGCCCATCGTGGTTCTTGAAGATCTCAACAGCGAGCGGATTCTTCCCATCTGGATCGGAGTCTTTGAGGCGAACGCCATTGCTCTCAAGATCGAAAACATTTCCACTCCTCGCCCCATGACCCATGACCTTGTCAAAAACTTCCTGGATAAGCTCAACATTTCGGTCGAAAAAATTGTTGTCACTGATGTCAGGGACAATACGTTCTACGCTATGATCCACTGCCGTTACAATGATCAAGTCATCACCATCGATTCCCGCCCTTCGGATGCCATTGCCTTATCCCTGAGAGCGAACGCTCCGATATTCGTGGAAGATGAAGTGGTGAAAAAGGCTCACAGCCTGAAGTTTGACGAGAACCTTGAGGACTCAGAGAAACTCAAGAAATGGTTAGAAAACCTGAAGCCTGAAAACTTTGGTAAATACAAAATGTAAAGAAAGGGATCAGGCCTTATCCGAAAATAAAGACAAAAGCTTAATTCCAGTTTCCAGTCACCGGCTCTGACAAGACCGGACCCAATGACTCTTTACCCTATGTCCTCAGCGTAAACAGGAGGTAAAGTCCGATCAGGCCGAACACCAGATTAGGACCCCAGGCGCTGAGAAAAGCGTTCAGGTAACTGACATATCCGAGGCCATGGAAAACTGCGATAGCACCCCAGTAAACCATCGCAATCACGATGCTCAATCCGATTCCCACAAGAGTTCCTTTTTTTCCCAGGGAAAAAGCAAAAGGAATCCCGAGCAGAGTCATGATCAAACAGACAAACGGAAAAGAGACCTTGTAGTTTAAATCCACCTTGAACTTCACTGTATCAAAATTTCTTTCGTCAAGTTCCCGGATATACGTGCTGAGTTCACCATAGCTCATCTGGTCAGGCTCTTTCCACTCCTTCAAGAAGAAACTCCTGTCCTCTCTCACATTTAAATCCAGCTTTTCTTTCTTTTCGAACCCTATCATTCTTCCCTCTGAAAAATATCGGACCCAGCAGTCCTCCAGAGAAAGACGGCTGTCGCTCAACCGGGCCTTCTCCGAGTAGATCCTCTGCGTAACCGACCATGAAGGAGAATCAAAGTCATAGATCGACAACTGGCTGAAGACGGATTTTTCTGGATCGAAATAATTGTAATGATAGATTCTATTCTGCTCTTTACTCAACACCCAACGGCGGTCCAGATAACTGTAGCTGCGGGGGGGACGGTCATTGATCTTGTTCCAGATTTCCTCCGCTTTTTTGTTGGCATAGGGAAGGATGTTTTCCTGAATATAAAACGAGAAAAAGCTCATCACGACCGCAAGAAGAACAACAGGAAGAATTATCCGGTAAAGGCTCAGGCCGCTTGTCTTCATGGCCGTGATCTCGTTGGACTTAGTCAAAAGACCCAAGGAGAGGAGCGCCGCTGTCAGGGCTGTGACAGGAAAAATATAATGCATAAATCCGGGGAGGCTGAAACGGATATACTCAAACAGGAGAACGATAGATTTTTCATGTTCATAGACATTATCGATCCGCTCGAAAAAAGTCACTACCACAGAAATCATCAGAAGGCTGGAGAAAACCAGCGCGAATATGGCTAAATATTTCCTGATGATGTAACGGTCCAGAATATTGGGAAAACGGAGGGAAAGCCGAGGCATGGCGCGGGAAAATCTCTTCTTCCTTACGGTAGAGACGGCCTCTTTTTCTTTTTTGAAAAGAAGGCGAAGAGAAAACAGGGAGGATTCTTTTGTTGACCTGAAAAACAGGTACAGAGCCGCAAAGAAGAGAAGAATGTTCGACCCCCACATTCCCAGCCAAGGAGAGATTCTTCCTTCCATGGCCATCTTTTCGCCGGCCGTGATCAAGATATAATAGACCAGGATTATTCCGATGCTGATCGTGAAACCACTGGTTCGTCCACCCTTTCTCGTCGAAGCTCCGAGAGGTAGACCCAGAAAACCGAAAATCATGCAGGCAAAAGGAAGGGCGAATTTTTTGTGGATCTCGACCCAATAGGAAACGTAATCTTTCAGCTTTCGTTCATACGCGAACGCTTTTTTTTCGGATTGATCCCTTTCTGCATGAAGCTTGGCCAGGTCTGGTTTAATCGTTTTTATCACCGAAAAAAGCTCCCCGATATCCATGTCTCTCCTGTGTTTTTTTTCAGAAACGGTGGAAAAAAAGCTCTCTATGTTGATCTCTTCCTCATCCTTCTCGAAAGTCGTAACTGAGTATTTTTCTGGGTCGGACGGGGAATAGGAGTGAAGAGTCCCATCGAAGAGCTCGAGGATTGCTCTTTTCCTCTCCGGGTAGACGCTCAGTCTTCCCCTCTCTGCCGATATCACTCTCGGTTCTTCCGGGGGATCAGAAATATAAACAAAAACATTTTCCCAGTCCCGCTCCGGGCTCACTCCCTGAATAAAAATGACGGTATCGGGGATGGACTCATTGAATTCCCTGGGGTGGATCTTGAACTGAATTCTTGTCAGGACAGACCGAGTGAGGGTCTGGATCATCTTGTAATTGAAGCGTGGCGCCAGATAAAGAGCAAAGTATGAAGTCAACAGCCATCCGCACAGGGAGAAAAAAAGCACGGGCCGGAGAAGCCGTGTAGAGCTGATCCCCAGGGTCTTGAACGCCATGACTTCAGAGTCGGACGAGAGGCGGCTCAGGCCACCCAGCGTGCCCATCAGCACAGCCATCGGCACTGTAAAGGCCAGGACGGAAGGAATCAGGTAGAACAGAATCTCAAGAGCTGGTTTCAGCGGGATTCCTCTCGTTATGAATATCTCGGAGAGGCTAAGAATCTGATTCATCAAAAGGACAAAAGTGGAAAGAAGCAGTCCTATGAAAAAAGGAGGGACAATCTCTTTGATGATGTAACGGTCAAAATACTTGAACACTCTGTTTATATACCATAGAAAGGCCCTAAAAAAAAGAAAGGCCCTGCGCAAAATGCGCAGGGCCTTGAGATTTCAATCTGATAAGTTTAGTACATATCTCCTGGAGGAGGCATGGGATATTTGGGTCCCTTCTCCTCTTCAGGGATCTCTGATACCAAACCTTCGGTTGTCAAGAGCAGACCTGAAATACTCGAAGCGTTCTGCAGAGCCGTACGCACAACTTTGGTCGGATCCAGAATACCGGATTTAACCAAATCCTCATATTTTTCTGTCATCGCATTAAATCCCGTATTCCTTTCCTTATCTTTCACTCTTTCGACAACGAGGGATCCTTCATGGCCGGCGTTATTGGCGATCTGACGGAGAGGTTCTTCGATAGCTCTTTTGACGATGTTGACACCGATCTGCATGTCATCATCAAATTTCATTTTCTCAAGGACTTTCTGGCACCTTAAGAGAGCGACTCCTCCACCGGGTACGATCCCTTCCTCGACAGCGGCTTTAGTGGCATGCATGGCATCTTCGACTCTTGCTTTTTTCTCTTTCAGCTCCGTCTCTGTGGCGGCACCGACCTTGATCAATGCGACTCCACCGACCAACTTGGCCAGTCTTTCCTGGAGTTTTTCTCTGTCATAATCCGAAGTGGTCTCTTCGACCTGTGTGCGGATCTGCTTGATCCGGGCCTGGACATCTTCACTCTTTCCTTTCCCTTCAACAATAGTGGTGTTGTCTTTGTCGATCACGACCTTTTTGGCATTGCCCAGCCACTCAACATCGACGCTCTTCAGCTCTACACCGATGTCCTCAGTGATCACTTGCCCTCCGGTGAGGGTGGCAATGTCCTCCAGCATGGCTTTTCGCCTGTCGCCGAATCCCGGAGCTTTGACAGCAGAGCACTGGAAGGTTCCTTTGAGCTTGTTGACGACCAATGTGGCCAGGGCTTCGCCTTCAACCTCTTCAGCGATGACCAGCAAAGGCTTCCCCATTTTGGCCACGTTCTCCAGCAGAGGCAGGAGATCTCTCAAGTTACTGATCTTCTTCTCATGGAGAAGAATAAGTGGCTCTTCCAGGACACATTCCATCCTGTCCGGGTCGGTGATGAAATACGGGGACAGATAGCCCCGGTCAAACTGCATTCCTTCAACGACATCCATGGTCGTCTCCAGACTTTGGGCTTCTTCCACCGTGATGACGCCGTCCTTGCCGACTTTGTCCATGGCCTCGGCGATGATTGCGCCGATGGACTCATCATTATTGGCAGAGATAGCCCCAACCTGGACAATCATCTCGCCGCTGACTTCCCGGCTCAGTCTTTTCAGCTCTTTCACCACTTCTGCAACAGCCTGGTCGATTCCCTTCCTCATCAAATTGGGATTGGCCCCTGCTGTCACATACTTTAATCCCTCAGCAAAAATACTCTGAGCCAACACTGTTGCTGTGGTCGTTCCGTCTCCAGCCACATCCGAAGTTTTAGACGCCACTTCTTTCACGAGCTGAGCACCCATGTTCTCCAGCGGGTCCTTGAGCTCGATTTCTTTGGCTACGGTCACACCGTCTTTGGTGCTGGTGGGAGAACCGAACTTCTTATCCAGAATAACATTCTTGCCTCTAGGACCGAGTGTTTCTTTGACCACATTACTAAGAATGTTGACACCTTTCAAAAGCGATTGTCTTGCATCTTCACCGAGTGTAATCTGTTTTGCCATTTTTTCCTCCTTTTCCTAAATCAGGTGATCTTGGCTAAGATCTCTTCTTCCTTGACGATCAAGTGCTCGACATCTCCGATGGTTACTTCGGTCCCGCTGAACTTTCCAATGAGAACCTTATCACCTTTCTTGATATCGAGAGGAACAACCTTCCCGTCTTCTGTCACACGGCCTTTCCCGACGGCTATGACTTCTGCTTCCAGGGGTTTCTCTTTCGCCGTATCCGGAATGATTATTCCGCTTTTCGTGACTTCCTTCTCTTCCAGTCTCTTGAGAAGAACTCTGTCATGGAGTGGTATCACCTTCATTTATGAACCTCCTTGAAATTGAATTAAAGAAAATATGATTTTTAGCAGAATTGCTAAAAGATTGCTAATTTTAGCCGATGCTCCCGGATTTGTCAAGAAAAAAGTGGAAAAATTAGCACTCTATGCAAAAGAGTGCTAATTTAATCCGTTCTCTCCCGGATTATATGGGTTAAAAAA
>SOIA01000158.1 GCA_004378665.1 Candidatus Aminicenantota bacterium | reverse complement strand
CCGCATAAACCAGAGATTTTTTTCGGATTGATGACGATCTGCTGCTTCTTTGCCCTCTGAATAGTCACGGGTTCAAAGCTCTTCATGAAGCTAAAGCAGCAAAGAGATCGCCCACAGACGCCCAGGCCTCCGACCATTTTGGCTTCATCCCGGACTCCCACCTGACGCATCTCGATCCGCATCTTGAATTCCTTGGCCAAATCCTTAACAAGCTCTCTAAAATCAATCCGGCCATCGGCTGTGTAATAAAAAATTCCTTTTTTCTCATTGAAGAAGTAACGGACCATCACCAGCTTCATGAGCAGGTTTCGACTCTTGATTCTCCCCAGACAAAAATCAAATGCTTTTTTCTCTTTCTTCCTCAACCACTTGAATTTCTTCTGATCCTCCTCGGTGGCTTTGCGGATAACCTTCACGGCGTCCTTGGCCGCTTTTTTATGAGCGCATACCTCGCTCGAATCGTCTATGACCACAGCCAAATCTCCACCCAGGTCAGATTCAATGATACAGATATCTCCTCGCTTCAATTCCTCTTTGCCCTTCTGGGCTCTGAAAACCTTTCCTGAGAGTTCAGAAAGAACACATACGATTTCAGGCATAGTCCCATTCCTTAAAATTTGCAAAGAACGAGCTGACAAGCAGGTTGACATTGAGGTTTTTTCCCAACCCATAGATTGCATAATCAATCTGCTGCAGGCATTTCATCAGCCAATCCAGACTCACCAGCTCCTCCGTTTTCCGGATTTTTTCCTGATAATCAGGATTCAACAGCAGACGAACATCGCCCTTCTCTTTGAATAGAATCGAATCTCTACAGAAAGATGAGAGAATCTCTAAAATTTGCTCCCACTCTTCTTTGATCAAAGCTTTATGCGAAAAGGCATAATTCCGTAGGAAGAGAGCAAAATTTTCCCTCTTGATCAAAGAAACGAACATTCTCCAGGCCTGTTCTCTTTTCGCCTGAACGTCCTCCCAGTCCAAACTCATGGCCTGTTTGAGATTGCCGTGAACAATGCGAGAGATCACTCGGGCCTTTTCCTCCTCGTATCCTTTCTCCATAAGTTCCTTTTCGATATCACCCCTTGACACCGGCGGAAAATTCAGTATCTGACACCTCGACTTTATTGTCGGCATGATTAAAAAAGGATTATGCGCCACAAGTATAACATACGAGAACAGAGGGGGCTCTTCCAATATCTTTAAAAGAGAATTCGCGGCCGGTTCTGTCATCTTTTCAGCCTTAACCAGGATAAAGACTCTCCTTTTCCCCACCATGGGCTTCAGGTAAGCGATCTTCCTCAAAGTGCGCATCTGTTCGATCTTTATCACGTTTCCCTCGGGCCGAATCATCATCACATCAGGAAAATTCCCCGCATTGATCCCTCTGCAGGACGCGCAGGTCTCACAAGCATCATCTTTTTTCCGCTCGCAGTTCATGGCCTTAGCAAGGACAAGAGCTGTCTCCTCTTTGCCAACTCCCTCAGGCCCAGAAAACAGCATAGAGTTGGGGATTTTCTTCTTCTGCAGAGCTTTCCGCAGAATTTTTTTTACACGCTCATGTCCCACGATGTCTTTGAACGCCATCTTTTATCTCTGTTTGATTGACTCCATCTAAAATTATCCGCCCGATGTTCGCGGCGGAACGCTCACCCGGCTCGAATCACAGACCCGCCCTGGCTTCTCCTCCCCGAGATACCTGGCCATTCCTTACATTCTGGACCGGAACTCCGAATTCAAATTTATTGTAAGCTTGCTAACAAAGGATCCTGCACGACTCTAAGTTTTTTTGTCACCACCTCTTTCCCGTCCACAACGAGAGTCACGTTGAACTCTCCTGGCTCCACAGTGGAGG
>SOIA01000049.1 GCA_004378665.1 Candidatus Aminicenantota bacterium | reverse complement strand
GGTTTCGCGCTTATTGCTTTTCTGTTGTTCGGGGATCTCTGCGTCTCGACTGCTTTGAGTTTCCCGGGACCGGTATCTCCTCAGGAACGGGGTGGCCGTCTCCCTTCTCTAACGCTGGTTGGTGTTGTCTTATCTAAAGACGCGTCTTCCTCGATCGCCATTTTAAAAAACGGGCAAACCGACCAGACCCAAATGCTGAGAGTCGGAGAGAAAATCCTGGATTTCACTCTGAGTCAGGTTCTGGAAAACAGCGTAGTCCTCAAAAGAGGGGAGCAAACGTATAAAATATACCTGGGACGGGGACGCATGACCAGAGCTTCAGCACCTCCTCAAAAAAAACCGGTGGAAACTCCTCCTGAGGAATCGGGGATGGAGCCTGTCGAAAGGCCAAGGTCGAGCAGCAATGTCATTCGCATGGAACTCGACAGAGACGAAGTCGAAAAAAGACTCGAAGCGGAACTTCCACTCATCATGAAAGAAGCAAGGTTTGTTCCCAACATGGTGAAAGGAAGAGTCAGTGGATTCAGGATAACCAGGCTTCCGAGCCAGAGCATTTTATCTGAGGTGGGCATCCGCAGGAATGACGTGGTCATGAAGATAAATGAAGTCGAGCTAAACAGCGTGGAAGGCATGCTCGACCTTTACATGAAGTTCAGGAATGAGAGCCGCTTCGAGGTCACCATAGAAAGAAGCGGCAAAATAATCCGCATACAGTATATTTTAAGGTAAAGAGACCCCTCTTTTGCTTTTAGAAAAACCGCTTTTGACTTGACATCATACGGATAAGACTCTAATCTGAAAAACATCTTGAACTCGGATAAGAACATGAAAACACTGCGCATCGGAATCGACACCTACAGCCTGGAGCCTCTTCAGCTCAGTCCTCTGGAGATTCTGGAATGGGCGAAAGAGAACGGTGCTGAAGGTGTTCAGTTTTCGGGACTCAACCAAGAACAGAAAAAAAGTGTTGACGTCCAATACCTGAAGGACCTGGCTCAGTTTGCCGCCTCAAATGATTTGTACCTGGAATGGGGAGGCGGGCAGCACATTCCCTTTGATATGGAAACCTGGAAAAAAAAGGGGATTCTTAAAGTCAACCGCACTGCGGCCAAAGAGGCAGCGACATTGGGAATCCGAATCATCAGGTCCTGCTCAGGAGGCCTGATGCGCTGGAATCCAAAGAACCCAAGCACCAAGACATTCTTGAAGGAGTCAGCCAAGAGCCTCAAGGCCCAGCGCAAAATGCTCAAGGACCACGGTGTGATCCTGGCCATTGAGACCCATTTCGAATTCACGACCCATGAGCTTCTCCGGTTGTTCGAGGTCTGCGACGCGGAGCCGGGGGACTATCTCGGCATCTGTCTGGACACGATGAACCTTCTGACCATGCTGGAGGAACCCGTTAGAGCATCGGAGAGGATTCTTCCTTGGGTGGTCAGTACCCATATCAAAGATGGCGCAATCCTTCTGACTTCAGAGGGATTTGTCACCTTTCCTGCGGAAATCGGAAAAGGCGTCATCAACCTCCGGAGAATCGCAGAAATGTTAGCCTCTCTCCCGAATGAGGTCCATCTCTCGATAGAGGATCACGGAGGACGATTCCATCTTCCCATCTTCAACTCAGAATTTCTCTCCGAATTCCCCGACCTCACAGTCGAAGAGCTTTCAATCCTCATCCAGTTATCTCAGCAAACAGAGGAGATTTTTAGAACCGACAAGTTGAACATTACGGACAGAGACGAATGGCCCAGGATTTGCTCGGATCGACTGCGGAGAGATGTCCAGAGTTTGAAAGATCTGCTGCGGTCAACTCCCGGTCAATAACAATTGACCTTTCCCGTTAAAAATACCACTCAAGAT
>SOIA01000222.1 GCA_004378665.1 Candidatus Aminicenantota bacterium | reverse complement strand
ATCCAGCCTGGACAGACGTTTTGTGTCGCCCTCCGGCTTGAGATGGATAAACAGTGGCATACGTACTGGAAGAACCCTGGGGATTCAGGCATGCCCACACAAATCGTATGGAATCTTCCCGATGGTTTCCATGCGGGGGAAATCCAGTGGCCTTACCCGCAGAAATTCGAGGATAACGAGCTTGTGAGCTTCGGCTATGAGGGAGAGGTTTTTCTTTTGACAGAGATCAAAGTCCCCGACACAGTCAAACCCGGCGCGAGAGCTGAGATCGCAGCAGAAGTGGATTGGCTGGCGTGCAAAGAGAGCTGCATTCCGGGCCACGCTGATCTCAAAATAAGTTTGCCTGTCCAAGATAGAAAGCCAGAGTCCGGACGACGATGGACCGGCAGGTTTTCCGATACACGCAGGAAGCTGCCCGGGAAATTTACCGACTGGAAAATCAGCGCTGCGGTGAAAAACGACCTCATTTTGATGCACATACTTCCTCCCTCTTGGTTTGAAAGTGAACTCACAGGGCTCGAATTTTTTCCGGAGCAGGAAGGGATTATCGATCTCTCGGGAAAGCAAAATTTGCAGAAATCAGAGGAAGGGTATGTTATCGAAATTCAACGGTCTTTGCTGTCCGGAAAACTTCCTTCCAGGCTGCAGGGTGTGTTAATATCGGAAAAAGGATGGAGCCAGTCCCGGAAGGAGCACGCTTTGCATATTGACGTCGCATTGCATCGATTTGAATAAATTAAACTGACCAAGGAGGTTTTTTAATGAAAAGAGGAGTTTTACTCGCAGTCACGCTGTTTGTAGGATTTTTTCTTGTCCTGAGCCCGCTGGCCTCAGCCGCTGAAGCGGTGGTGGGAAAGCCTGCCGAAGACTTCACTCTTCCGGATTCCACCGGAAAAATCCATTCCCTCTCGGATCACAAAGGTAAGATTGTCGTGCTGGAATGGTTGAATCACGGCTGTCCGTTCGTGAAAAAGCATTACAACTCCGGCAACATGCAGAAGCTCCAGAAGATGTATGCAGAAAAAGGGATTGTCTGGTTTTCGATTGTTTCATCAGCTCCCGGGAAGCAGGGTTACATGACACCTGAGGAAGCCGCAGAATCCGTCAAGCACCACAAAGCTTCACCCAAAGCTGTACTTCTCGATCCTGAAGGGACAGTCGGTAAGCTGTACGGAGCGAAAACAACGCCCCATATGTTCATCATCGATTCTGCTGGAAATATGGTCTACAACGGGGGAATAGACGATATCCGCTCCACCAATCCTGATGATATTGCCAAAGCCAAAAATTATGTCCGGATGGCTCTGGACGAACTGCTGGCCGGAAAAGAAGTGAGCGTTCAAACAAGCCAACCCTATGGCTGCTCGGTGAAGTACAAGTAGTTCCAGCTAAGATTTTTTTAGATTATCTGCGCCGTCCTGAAGATGCAACAAACTTTGCGACGTCCATCGCCCACATGCCCCGGCCATGAGTCGCGATCACAAGGATGTTGTCACGCGGATGAATGATCAGGTCATGGACGAACGTGGACGGCAGATTCGTTCCCAGCACATTCCATGTTTTCCCGCCGTCTGTTGTGACGTAGACTCCGATATCGGTGCCCACAAAAAGCACGTTTCTGTTCCGTGGGTGCTCCCTGATCACATTGACGGGACCCAGAGGAATATTGCCGGAGATATCCACCCAATTCTCTCCGTAGTCGGTTGATTTCCAGACATAGGCGGCGAAATCATCGTCCCGTTTTCCGTTCTGAGTCATGTAGACTGTGCTCAGATCGAAGGCGGACGCGACGATTTGAGAGACCCATTTCTTGTAGGGCAGTCCCTTCATGATCTCTTTCCATGTTTTCCCGCCATCCTTGGTGAC